>NZ_JBLYQK010000012.1:0-86721 GCF_048799765.1 Brevundimonas sediminis | reverse complement strand
GATCGGCGTCGGCGCCCCGGAACCAGTCCTCCGAGGGCCAGGGTCCGCCGAGCTCGCCGACAAAGGGCTCGCCGCCTCGGCGAGTCTCGCCCCGCAGCAGGCCGGCGGACGCCCCCCGGGGCGGGGCGGATCGCGCGGCGGAATCGGCAGCTATGGCGTGGTCGCCGAGAGCGGCTACTTCAACCTGCCGCAGCCGGTGAAGTCCGCCGACGTCAACATCGATCAAAGGGTCAGCGCCGAGGAATGGGCCGCCGCCACCCGGCGCTGGTTCCTGGCGCTGGACACGGACCGGGACGGCAAGCTGACCCTGGCCACCCTGCCGATGACCCCGGCCCAAGCCGCGGCCGCGCGACGGCGCTAGCCTCGGTCGAGACGGGTTCAGTCGAGGCGGGGCTTGCCCCGCCCGCTCTTGATCGTGGATCGCTTGGCCTTGCCCTCCAGCCGCCGCTCCTTCGAGGCGCGGGTGGGTTTGGTCGGCACGCGATAGACCGGCCGGATCGAGGCCTGATCGACCAGCTCCTGCAACCGGCCGACCGCGTCGGCCCGGTTGCGCTCCTGGGTGCGGAAGCGGACGGCGGTGATCAATATCTCGCCGTTCAGGGTCGCCCGGCTGCCCGCCAGCTTGAGCAGCCGTTCGCGCACCGGATCGGTCAGGGACGGGGAGTTGCGGGCGTCGAAGCGCAGCTGGACGCTGGTCGAGACCTTGTTGACGTTCTGACCGCCCGGCCCGCCCGCGCGAAAGAAGCGGAACTCCAGCTCGTCCTCGGGGATGACGGTCATGTCAGCACAGCGGGCCGGGCCGCCATCTCGTCACCGGAAGCTCGGGATCCGTGACGTCGAGGGTGAACGAAAACATCGCGCAAACGCGAGGATGGGGAAATACGCCCGTTTGAACGAAGGCTTCGCTTCCATCTCCGTTCAAGAGCGGCAGCGTCATGACAACCATTACCCGATCGTACGGCACAGACCGGGCCAACTTGTCCACGTCATTGGCCCAGGTCGCTTCGGCAATGGCCTCAGCAGTGTGCGGTATGCCCTGCGCGTCAAGGAAGGATCGGAGGGATTCGCAGGCCTCGACGGCGCCGATCGGTTGCGTCGTGTTGATCTTCTCAACGAAAGCAGGGTCGATCGGGCTCTCGTCAGCATCGACAGGCTGATCCCTATGGCTCGGCCATCCTTGCGCGGTTGGGCTGAATACGTAGCGGTCCGGGCTTCGGGCAAGAAACCGCTCCACGTACCTGACGGCGACCGGGCAGCCCTCCGGCTCGGAGGAGGCCTGCTCACCGAAGGTCATCGCTGACGCCGCGAGAAGTTCCATGATCATGTTGTGCTGACCCTATCCCAGCGCCCGCCTGGCGACCACCACCGCCCTGTCCAGCGCCTGCAGGAAGTTGGAGCGGTCCTTCGGGCCGAAGGGCGGCGGGCCGGAGGTCTGCAGGCCCATGGAGCGCATATGCTCGCCGACCATCCGCCCGGCCAGCGCCGAGCCGATGGAGTCGGGGGTGAAGGGCGTGCCGTTGGACTTGATCGCCTGCGCCCCCGCCTGAAGGCAGCGGTCGGCGAGAGGGATGTCCTGGGTGATGACGATATCGCCCTTGCCCGCCCGTTCGGCGATCCAGTCGTCGGCGATGTCCGGCCCGGCGTCGACCACCACCTGCTCGATCCACGGATCGCGGCGGGTGTTGATCCAGCCGTTGGAGACCACGAACACCTTCAGCCCGTAGCGTTCGGCCACGCGATAGACCTCGTCCTTCACCGGGCAGGCGTCGGCGTCGATGAAGATACGGGGAAGGGGCATAAGGGAGTAGGGCTTAGGGAGTAGGAATTAGGAGCTCTGGGCGAACCCTTAGCACGACCTCCCTACGCCCTACTCCCTACTCCCTAATTCCTCAGCGGCCGTAGGCCGGCGGCATCGCGCCTTCGCCGCCGTCGCGGTAGCGGTCGCGCAGCAGGAACTGGCGGCTGGTCGGGGCCTGCTCCTGACCGTTGACCCAGATCTGCTCGGCGTTGCTGAGCGGCTCCAGCGGGTCGCCGGACCAGATGACCACGTCGGCGGCGGCGCCGGGGCGCAGTTCGCCGAACTGGCCGGCCGCGCCGAAGATGCGCGCCGGATTGACCGTGATCGCCGCGATCGCCGCCTCATAGGGCAGGCCGTGCGAGACGGCGTTGCCGGCGTTGTAGCGGGTCTCGCGGGCGCGGTGGGTCGAGCCCTCATTGCCCTTGATGGCGATGGTCACCCCGGCGGCGTTCAGGGCGGCGGCATTCTGCATCCGCGCGGCGCGGATCTCGAAATTGCCCGGCAGGTTGGAGATGGGATTCAGCAGGACCGGCACGCCGGCGGCGGCGATCTGGTCGGCGACCAGCCAGCCCTCCTCGGCGCCGTCGAGGATGATGCGAATCCCTTCTTCCTTCGCCAGTCGCAGCACCTGCTGGATGTCCGAAGCGCGGCGGGCGGTGACGATCAGGGGCATGGTCCCGTTGGCGACGGGGATCAGCGCCTCCAGATCGGCGCGCGACAGGCTGAGTTCGCGCAGGCCGCCCCGGTCATAGCCGGCACGGTTGCGGGCGTAGAGGCGAACCTCCGCCAGGGTTTCCCTGAACTGGGTGAACTCGGCCCCGCGGGCGCCGCCGGCGACCCGGCCGCCGGCCTCGCCGAAGGGCGCCACCTGGGCCACGCGGGCGCGGACGAGGATGTCGTTGCCCGAGGCCAGATGGATGATCGAGGCCTGGCCGGCGAACAGGCTTGGCGACTGCAGCCCGTGCTGGACCCCGGCGAAGTCGGAATCGTCGTGGGCGTGGGCGCCGCCGCCCCCGCCGCCGTGGCTGGGGGTCACAATGGCGCGGGTGATGCCGCCGAGGCGGGCCACCGGCAGGGTGAAGGACCAGGGATCGAGGCCGTAGGAGACGTCGAACGACGCGCTGATGGAGTTGGCGCCGTTGGCCAGATCATTGGTGCCGTTGACCGATCCGACCTCGCTGCCGGCGAGGCCCGAGTCGACCGCGACGAAGCCGGGGGCGACCACCTTGCCGCGGGCGTCGATGATCCGGGCGCCCGAGGGGGCGGCCCCGGTCCCGACCGAGACGACCCGGCCATTCTGGATGACCACCGTGCCGTTCTCGATAACCGAGGTTCCGGTCAGGACCCGACCGCCGGTGATGGCGGTCAGCTCCTGGGCGGCGGTGGGAGAGGCGAGGGCGACGACCGAGGCGGCCGCGAGGATGAGGCTCTTGAGGCGCATCAGCGGGCTCCCTGCGGCACGTTGGCGGCGCGCAGGCCGTAGCCCGGCTGACCCAGTTCGAAGTCGGACACCGGCTGGTAGGCCGGGTTGTTGCGGTCGAAGGCCAGGCCGCCGTCGACATAGACCTGGTCGGCGCGGGCGTAGATCGAGAAGGGATCGGCGCTCCAGATCACCACGTCGGCGCGCTTGCCGGCTTCGAGCGAGCCGGTCTGGTCGGCGATGCCGAGCGACCGGGCCGGGTTCAGGGTGATCCAGCTGATCGCCCGCTCCTCCGGGATATCCATGCCGATGCGGCGGCCGGCGGCGAGGGCGGCGGCGGCCTCCTGATTGAGGCGCTGGGTCAGTTCGGCGTCGTCCGAGTGGATGACGGCGCACGAGCCCGGCTGGGCGTCGACGAGGGCGGCGTTGGCCTCGACCGCGTCGAGCGCCTCCATCTTGAAGCCCCACCAGCCGGTCCACATGTCGGCGCAGATGCCTTCACGGGCCAGCTGCGGCGCCAGCTTGTAGGCCTCGATGGCGTGGTGGAAGGCGGTGATGCGGAAGCCGAATTCCTTCGACAGGTCGATCATCATCGCCATCTCGTCGGCGCGGTAGCAGTGGTTCTGGATCAGGATCGAGCCGTCCAGAACGCCCGCGAGGGTCTCGAGCTGCAGGTTGCGGGTCGGGGGCGAGCCCTCGCCGGACTGGCGCCAGCGATCCCATTTGTCCTTGTAGTCGCGCGCGGCGATGAAGGCGGCGCGATAGCCGGCCATATTGCCCATGCCCGTCGCCGGGCTCTGGTTGCGCGAGCCGTAGACGCGCGACGGGTTCTCGCCGCAGGCCATCTTCAGGCCGTAGGGGGCGCCGGGCATCTTCATGCCCTGCATGGTCACCGACGGAATGTTGCGCACGGTCACGCCGCGACCGCCGAACAGGTTGGCCGAACCGGGCAGGATCTGGAGGGTGGTCACCCCGCCCGCGCGGGCGGCGTTGAAGCCCGGGTCCTGGGGCCACAGGCTGTGCTCGGCCCAGACCTGGGCGGTGTTGGGGTTGGTGGCCTCGTTGCCGTCGCTCATCCCCTGCACGCCCGGCGAGGGATAGACGCCGAGGTGGGAGTGAACGTCGATGATGCCAGGGGTCACGAAGCGGCCGTTGGCCTGCACCGTGCGATAGCCGGCCGGGATGGCGGTCGAGGCGTCGCCGACGGCGGCCACGCGCCCGTCGGTGACCACGACCACGCCGTTCTCGAACTTGCGGCCCGCGCCGTCCAGCACGGTGCCGCCGACGATGGCGAAATTCTCGCGCGGCAGGCCGCGATAGGTCGACGGATAGGGATCCGGGTTGGCGGCGTAGTCCAGACCGGTCGGCAGGGCGGCGCGGGCGCGCGGCGCGGCGGCGGTCTCTGTCTGCGCGTCGGCGCTGCCGGTGGTGGCGCAGGCCCCGAGGGCCAGCACGGCGATGGCGGCGAGGCTCGGGCCTGCCAGACGGCGAAGTCTCATGAAAAGCTCCCCTGTGCGCCTGCGGGCGCGAACTCGGGGCGGATTACAGGGGTGAGTTCACCGCCGCGACAAGGCCCGAAACATTACAAGTCTGTAAGGCGCGCTTTCACTTCGGGTTCGGACAGTCCGGCGATGGACAGCATCTTCGTCCGCGACTGCCCGCCGCGCTCCAGCGTGACGGAGGATTTGGGGACGCCGAGGGTTTTCGCGATCAGCTTGATGAGAGCGGTGTTGGCCTCGCCCTCGACGGGCCGGGCGCGGACCCGGACCTTGAGGACGGGGCGTCCGTCCACGTCCACATCCCAGCCGTCGATGCGATCAGCCGAGGCGCCGGGGGTGAGACGGATGGGGAGGGTGGTCATGGCGATGGGAAGACCGTCTACGCCTAGTCGTCTTCGACGACGCCGAACACGAAAGCCAGTTTATGGTCGAGCCCAAGGATCGCTCCCCCGACCCCTTCGCCATCCACATATGGCCCGGAGAAGTCGACCATGTGCGTCCTACCTTTCCATGGCTCGCCCGCTCGCAAAGGGTCCCACTTCCGGCCCCGCCGGGAGACCTGCCAGATCCCGACCGAGAAGAATCTGGCGCCCTCACTCAATTCCTCGAAGCCAAACTCGACATCGTTCAGCAAGGCGATTGCCTCTGCACGACCGATGCCGTGGTTCAGGGAATGCGCCGCCAACAAGCTCAGCCAAGCCGTAGCATCCTCACGACTGAGCTCACGAACTTCCCTGCCTGACGGCCTGTAGGAGAGTCTCTCGAAAAGCGCTTCGTGGCCTGCGTCGGCCGGCGCGGCGCCACACCAAATTGTCGCGTTGGGGCGAATCCGTGAGAGCGTTTCCAGTAAGGCATTCAGGCGGTTCATCGCCAAATGTTGGCAGACGCCACTTGGTCACCACAAGCCTCTGAGGCCGCGACCGCTTCTCTCGAACAAAGAAAAGGCGCGGCCCCTTCCGGAACCGCGCCTTCTTCATTCAGCCTGTGAAACCCCTCAGCCGAGGGCCTTCATCAGCTCCGGCACTGCCGTCTTGTAGTCGGCGACCAGGCCGAAGTCGGCGACCTGGAAGATCGGGGCGTCGGGGTCCTTGTTGATCGCGGCGATCACCTTGGAATCCTTCATGCCGGCGAGGTGCTGGATGGCGCCCGAGATGCCGATGGCGAGGTAGAGCTGCGGGGCGACGACCTTGCCGGTCTGGCCGACCTGATAGTCGTTGGGGGCGTAACCCGCGTCGACCGCCGCGCGCGAGGCGCCGACGGCGGCGCCCAGCTTGTCGGCCAGCGGATCCATCACGGCGTGGAACTCTTCCGCCGAACCCAGGGCGCGACCACCCGAGACGACGATCTTCGCGGCGCCCAGTTCCGGGCGGTCCGACTTGACCATCTCTTCCGAGACGAAGGTCGTCTTCGAGGCGTCGGCGCCGGTCACCGTCTCGACCGAGGCCGAACCGCCCTCAGCGGCGGCGGCGAAGGCGGTCGGACGGACGGTGATGACCTTCTTCGCATCCGACGACTGGACGGTCTCCAGCGCGTTGCCCGCGTAGATCGGGCGCACGAAACTATCAGACGAAAGGACCTCGACGATGTCCGAGATCGGGGCGGTGTCGAGCTTGGCGGCCAGGCGCGGGGCGAAATTCTTGCCGTCCGTGTTGGCCGGGGTCAGCACGGCGTCGTAGCCGGCGGCCAGCGGCAGGACGGTGGCCTCGACGGCCTCGGCCAGCATCTTGCCCAGACCGGCGCTCTCGGCCAGCAGGACCTTGCGGACGCCCGCGATCTTCGCGGCGGCGTCGGCGACGCCCTTGGCGCCCTGACCGAGGACCAGAACGTCCACGTCCTTCGACACGGCGAGGGCGGCGGTGACGGTCTTGTGGGTGGTGTCGCGGACGGTCGAACCGTCGTGATCAGCGATGACGAGAACGGCCATTACAGGACCCCCGCGGACTTGAGCTTGGAAACCAGTTCGGCGGTGTCAGCCACCTTCACGCCGGCCGACCGCTTGGGCGGCTCGGTGACCTTGAGCACCTTCAGGCGCGGCGCGACGTCGACGCCGTAGTCGGCGACCGCCTTGGTGGCGATCTCCTTCTTCTTGGCCTTCATGATGTTGGGCAGGGAGGCGTAGCGCGGGGTGTTCAGGCGCAGGTCCACCGAGACCACCGCCGGGAGTTCCGCCGCCACGGTCTGCAGGCCGCCGTCGACTTCGCGCGTGACAGTCGCCTTGCCGCCGCCGATCTCCAGCTTGCCGGCGAAGGTCGCCTGCGGCCAGTCGAGCAGGGCCGCCAGCATCTGGCCGACCGCATTGTTGTCGCCGTCGATCGACTGCTTGCCCAGCAGGACCAGATCCGGCTTCTCCTCGTCGACCACCGCCTTCAGAACCTTGGCGACGGCCAGCGGCTCGAGGTCGGCGTCCGACTGGACCAGGATGCCACGGTCCGCGCCCATGGCCAGGGCGGTGCGGATGGTCTCCTGGGCCTGGGTCACGCCGATGGAGACGACGACGATCTCGGTCGCGGTCCCGGCGGCATGGTGCTCCTTGCCTTCCTTGAGCCGGACAGCCTCCTCGACGGCGATTTCGTCGAAGGGATTCATGCTCATTTTGACGTTGGCGAGATCGACGCCGGTCTGGTCCGCCTTCACGCGGGCCTTGACGTTGGAGTCGATCACCCGTTTGACGGGGACAAGAACCTTCATTGCGCTATCCACAAAGTCGCCGGAATGATGGGTCAGGGAATAGGTACGCCGCCCCCGCCCTGTCAACGTAACGCGGCGTCAACACACCGGACCACGGAAAGCTCCAGATGCACCGCCTTTTGACGATGAAACGGCTCAGCGTGCTGTTTCTGTGCACCTTTGCGGTGCTGGTCGGCGCCACCTTCGCCTGGCAGGCGCTGGTGAAGGCGCCGGGAGATCGCTGCATCGCGGACGGCGGCTGGTGGGACCCGGAGCAGGCGGTGTGCGCCCAGCCGCTGTCGATCGCCGAGATCGAGGGCATCACGGGACGCAGGCCGGGCGAAACCCGCGCCGAGGCCTCGGACCGCAAGAACCGCGAACTGATCGAGATCGAGGACCGTCTGCAGGCCGAGCAGGCCGCCCGGGACGCCGACGCCGAGCGCCAGCGTCAGGCCCTGGCCGCCGAACGCGGTCGCTGACGCCGCTCAGCGCGTCGCGCCGGGCTTCCACTTGATGTCCCCCGCGCCGTTGGCGTTGGCGCGGCGGGCGGCGCAGAACAGGTGATCCGACAGGCGGTTCAGATACCGCATCGCGGCCTCGTTCACGGCCTCCCCGCTCTCGACCAGACGCACCGCGTCCCGCTCGGCCCGACGGGCGACCGTCCGGGCCAGGTGCAGATGCGCCGACAGGGGCGCGCCGCCGGGCAGGATGAAGCTGTCCAGCGCCTTCAGGCTCTCGTTCATCCAGTCGATCTCCTGCTCCAGTCGCTCGACCTGGCTGTCGAGGATGCGCAGGGCCTCCCAGGCCGGCGCGGGCTCCGACGGGGTGGCCAGATCAGCGCCCAGATCGAACAGCTCGTTCTGGATGCGGCCCAGCATGGCGTCGATGCGGTCATTCTGGCCCGAATGCAGCCGGGCCACGCCGAGGACCGCGTTCAGCTCGTCCACCGCCCCCAGGGCCGCGACACGGGCGTCGGTCTTGGAAACGGTCGCGCCGGACGCCAGCCGCGTCCGGCCCCCGTCTCCGGTCTTCGTATAGATGCGGTTGAGCACGACCATCGGACTCAGCCCCCGTGCGTGGACTTCCACCACAGGCCCGTGACCAGCAGGATGACCGCCACCGCCTGCAGGGCGACGCGAAGCCGCATCAGCTTGTTGGAGCGCGAGCGGGCCTCGGGGCCGTCCTTGTAGAGCTGGCGCAGGCCCAGGGCGAGGGTCACCGCCACGGACAGGACGGCGACAAGGATGAGGATGTCGAACAGGTTCATGTCGCGGTTCTAGGCCTCCGGACCGGCGCGCGCCATAGCGTGGACGGGCGCACACAGCGCGTCTGAAGCTATGTTAACGCTGATCGTAGACGAGGTTGGTCATCTTTGTGCGCCACGGTTCCCGCCTGTCCAGGGGCCTGAATGACCGACCGCGCGATCCGAAATCTGGCCCATCTGCGGCGCTCGGCCTCGACCGCGCGCGTGCTCAACCTGTTGAAGGTGGCCACGGAGCACGCCCATGAGCCGGACTGGCGGGCGCGCCCGATCTTCCGCACCCCGGCGCTGAACAGCGCCCTGATCATCAAGCACCGCCTGCGTCGGGACGAACTCGACGCCTTTCACCTGCGACGCCAGGTCGCGACCAAGGTGGTCATCCCGATCGACGCCGACGACCTGAAGACCGGCGGCCGTTTCGTCTTCGTGGACCAGCGCGGGTTCGAGAAGATGATGCAGGAGACGTTCGGACTGGATGCGGACCACCCCGATCTGGGGACGCTGCGGCTGATGGACGCCCTGCCCTCGCTGGACCCCTTCCTGCTGCGCGAGCAGCTGAAGCGGGCGGGGATCGAGCCGGCCGCCTGCTATTTCTCGATCAGCGACGGCGACCTGCTCCGCATGATGCAGTTCGTGGAGGCCGAGATCCGGCCCCTGGTCACGCTCAGCCTGGGCGGAGGGATCGAGGCCGTCGGCTCGACCCGTCGGCTGGCCGGCAAGATCCTGTCCAACGATCCGGGCGATCGCATGGAAGCGCTGCGCCAGACCCTGCATCTGAAGGCGGACGAGTATCAGGAGGGCATCTTCTGCTGGAAGGGATTCCTCTACTACAAATGGGTCCTGACCAGCCTGATGACCGACGTCGCCGGGGTCGCCGACGCCGTCGCGACGGTGCGGCCGCTGGGCAAGGTCGACGCCAATGCGAAGGCGTATCTGGATCGGGGCCGTCAGGTGCTCCGCGACCGGATCGTCACCGTCTGCGATGACGCCTCCCGGACCCTGCGCATCTATGACGACGCCTATGCGGCCCTGACCGAGGACTCGCGTCCCGGCGCCTTCCGGGACTTCCTGCTCCAGGCGCCGCGGCTGTTCACGCGCCTCGGCGAGCAGCTGGGCGCCATCCAGCATGTCGTCAGCTTCTGGCGCTTCCGTTTCAGCCCGGGCGCCGCGCCCGTGGGGGTCGACGAGCTGATCGACGTCTTCATGGATTTCGAGACCGGCCTCGCCGACCGCAACCAGGACCTGGGCCAGCTCTATCTGGCCGCCTGATGTGACAAGGGCCGGAGGCGCGTCGCGCTCCCGGCCCCTGCAACGTCCTGATCCGTCCACGTCGCGACCCGTCGCCGGGTCGCGCGCGGACCTTCAGCGCCATCAATAACGATAGTGCTCCGGCTTGAACGGACCTTCGACCGGGACATTGATGTAGTCGGCCTGTTCCGGGTTCAGCACGGTCAGCTTCGCGCCCAGCTTGGCCAGGTGCAGGAAGGCGACCTTCTCGTCCAGGTGCTTGGGCAGGGTGTAGACCGCGTTCCCGTATTTGGCGGCGTTGGTCCACAGCTCGATCTGGGCCAGGGTCTGGTTGGTGAAGGACGCCGACATCACGAAGGACGGGTGGCCCGTGGCGTTGCCCAGGTTCACCAGACGGCCTTCCGACAGCAGGATGATCTTCTTGCCGTCCGGGAACTCGATGTGGTGGACCTGATCCTTGATCTTGTCCCACTTGAAGTTCTTCAGGCCCGCGACCTGAATTTCGCTGTCGAAGTGGCCGATGTTGCAGACGATGGCGTTGTTCCGCATCGCGCGCATGTGCTCGACGCGGATGACGTCCTTGTTGCCGGTGGTGGTGACGAAGATGTCGGCCTTGTCGGCGACGTCCTCGAGGGTCTGCACCTCATAGCCTTCCATCGCCGCCTGCAGGGCGCAGATCGGATCGATTTCGGTGACGATCACGCGGGCGCCGCCGTTGCGCAGCGAGGCCGCCGAGCCCTTGCCCACGTCGCCGTAGCCGCAGACCACCGCGACCTTGCCCGACAGCATGACGTCGGTGCCGCGACGGATCGCATCGACCAGCGACTCCCGGCAGCCGTACAGGTTGTCGAACTTGGACTTGGTGACGCTGTCGTTGACGTTGATCGCCGGGAACGGCAGCTCGCCGCGCTCGGCCATCTGGTACAGGCGGTGCACGCCCGTGGTGGTCTCTTCCGACACGCCGCCGATGGCGTCGCGGATGGCCGAGTAGAAGCCCGGCTTCTCCTTCAGATAGCGCTTCATCACCGAGAAGAGGGCTTCCTCTTCCTCGTTGGTCGGGTTGTCGAGGACGGAGGGGTCCTTTTCGGCCTTCGGGCCCAGAACGCAGAGCAGGGTCGCGTCGCCGCCGTCGTCGAGGATCAGGTTCGGATAGCCGCCGTCCGCCCATTCGAAGATCTTGTGGGCGTAGTCCCAGTACTCGACCAGGGTCTCGCCCTTGAAAGCGAAGACCGGCGTGCCGGCGGCGGCGATGGCGGCCGCGGCGTGGTCCTGGGTCGAGAAGATGTTGCACGACGCCCAGCGGACTTCCGCGCCGAGCGCTTCCAGCGTCTGGATCAGCACGGCGGTCTGGATGGTCATGTGCAGGCTGCCGGCGATCCGCGCGCCCTTCAGCGGCTGGGCGGCGCCGTATTCGGCGCGCAGGGCCATCAGACCGGGCATTTCGGTCTCGGCGATGGCGATTTCCTTGTTGCCGAAGTCGGCGAGCGAGATGTCGCGGACGATATAGTCGGTCATGGGTCGGTCCTGATCGAAGGTTTGCCGGGCGTATAGACCGACACCGCCCTTATCGCAAGAAACCCATAAGGATATCCTTATATCCACACCCGAACTAAGGGGAATCCCTTGGGCTCGCGTTAACGCTGATGGAACAGGGGTTTGATAGCCAACTAAGGTTCTTCAACGAGACGACACATGTCCAGCGACCCCCTGAGCCGGCGTTTGGCCTTCATGAACCTCGGGGCGCCGTCTGACGCCTACCGGTCCATCGCCCCGGTGCTGCGAGACGCACTTCCGGGCGCGCTCGACGCCTTCTACGACCGGGTGCGGGCCACGCCCGAAATGCGGCGGTTCTTCCGGGACGAAAGCCATATCTCGAGCGCCAACGCCGCCCAGCAAACGCACTGGCAAGCGATCGTCGAGGGGCGGATTGACGCCGATTACGGTCAGTCCGTGCGCACCATCGGGCGGGTCCATGCCCGCATCGGCCTGGAGCCGAGCTGGTATATCGGCGGCTACAGCGTGCTTCTGGCCCGACTGATCGACCGGGTCACGCAACGTCCCAGGAAGTGGACGGAGAAGAGCGCCGACCATGATCGCATCACGGCCGTCGCGGTCGCCGAACTGACCCAGCGGGTGATGCTGGATATGGATCTGGCCATCTCCACCTATCTGGAGGCCCTCGCCGAAGAGCGCGAACGCAGCGAGGCCGCCCGCGCGGAGGCGGAAGCCGAACAGGCCCGCGTCGTCACCATCGTCGGTCAGGCCCTGACGGGTCTGTCGCACGGAAATCTGGCCTCGACCGTGGAGGAGGTCTTCCCGGACGCCTATCGCCCCCTGCGCGACGATTTCAACGCCGCCGTCAGCCAGCTCAACCGGGCCATGGGCGCGGTGTCGGACAACGCCGGCGCCATCCAGTCCGGCTCCAGCGAGATCAGCCAGGCCGCCGACGACCTGTCCCGCCGGACCGAGCAGCAGGCCGCCTCGCTGGAGGAGACGGCCGCCGCCCTGGACCAGATCACCGCCACCGTGAACAAGACCGCCTCGGGCGCCCGCCAGGCCTCGGACGTGGTGCAGGGCGCGCGCGGCGACGCCGAGACCTCGGGCGTGGTCGTCCGCGACGCCGTGGCCGCGATGAGCGCCATCGAGCAGTCGTCCAGCCAGATCAGCCAGATCATCGGCGTGATCGACGAGATCGCCTTCCAGACCAATCTGCTGGCCCTGAACGCCGGGGTCGAGGCCGCCCGCGCGGGCGACGCCGGCCGCGGCTTCGCGGTCGTCGCCTCGGAAGTCCGGGCCCTGGCCCAGCGCTCGGCCGAGGCCGCCAGGGAGATCAAGACCCTGATCTCCGCGTCGAGCGGACAGGTGGCGTCCGGCGTCGACCTGGTCGGCCAGACGGGCGAGGCGCTGGAGCGGATCGTCAACCGCGTCGCCGAGATCGACGAACTGGTGTCTGAAATCGCCGCCTCGGCCCAGGAACAGGCCGTCGGCCTGCAGCAGGTCAACACCGCCATCAACCAGATGGACCAGGTCACCCAGCAGAACGCGGCCATGGTCGAGCAGACCACCGCCGCCAGCCATGCCCTGTCCCAGCAGGCGGAAAGCCTGTCCCGCTCCGTCGGCCGGTTCCAGCTGGCGGTGCAGGACCGGACCGCCCCCGTCCGCTACGCCGCCTGACCTCCGCGCCGCCGCCCGCGCGAAGGCGGGCGCCGGCGATCCGGGCGGAAAGTCACCGCGTGTAGTAGTAGTCCGCGATCTGGCAGACGTTGATGCGCATCCGCGTCAGCTCCTGACCGTTGGTGAAACGGGCCTTGAAATCGTACAGGCAGCCGCCGTTTCCGTCGTCGATGTTCATGGTCACGCTGGAGCCGTTGGCCAGGACGCTCGAACCCAGCATGTCTTCCTGCCAGTCGTCGATGCGGGAGTCCGAGGCGTAGAAATGGGTCATGGTCCAGCCGGTCTGGTTGTGGACACGGACCCGGCGGTTCTGGCCGTCGCGGGACTGCACCACGATGGTGGCCGTCGGCTGGACGGCGATGCGGGGCTCCGCGGCGGTGGTCGCCGGGACGGTTGCGATAGCCGCGGCCAGAAGGGCGACGCCGGCGACGATGTTGAGGCTCTTGTGCATGTGGTTTCTCCCCGGGGCCGATCCCCGGCTCCGATAACGCTGTCATGCGCCGGGATTTCACCTGTGTCGCCTGACGGCCCCTGACGACTGAATCGTGCAAGGGGCTTGCGGGCCGGGGGGTGTTTCCCATATCGGCGTCAATCCCCGGAAAACCCCGCAAAGCGTGGGGCTTTCCATAAATCCCCAAGACCCTGAAATCGGGGGCAGTCACGCGCGGCGCTTCGCTTTAAAAGGCCGCCGCACCGCCCGCTGAGATGGAGTGAGAGACTAGAGCATGGCCAAGATCATCGGCATCGACCTGGGCACGACCAACTCGTGCGTCGCCGTCATGGACGGCAAGAACCCCAAGGTCATCGAGAACGCGGAAGGCAACCGCACCACCCCGTCGATCGTCGCGATCCAGGACGGCGGCGAAGTGCTGGTGGGCCAGCCCGCCAAGCGTCAGGCCGTGACCAACCCGACCAACACCTTCTTCGCCATCAAGCGCCTGATCGGCCGCGCCTTCAGCGATCCGGTGGTCGCGAAGGACAAGGACATGGTCCCCTACGACATCGTCAAGGGACCGACCGGCGACGCCTGGGTGAAGGCCCACGGCAAGGACTACTCGCCGCAGCAGATCTCCGCCTACACCCTGGGCAAGATGAAGGAGGCCGCCGAGGCCTATCTGGGCGAGACCGTCACCCAGGCCGTCATCACCGTTCCGGCCTATTTCAATGACGCCCAGCGTCAGGCGACCAAGGACGCCGGCAAGATCGCCGGCCTGGAAGTCCTGCGCATCATCAACGAGCCGACCGCGGCCGCCCTGGCCTATGGCCTGGACAAGAACGACGGCCAGAAGATCGCCGTCTACGATCTCGGCGGCGGCACCTTCGACGTCTCGATCCTCGAGATCGGCGACGGCGTGTTCGAGGTGAAGTCGACCAACGGCGACACCTTCCTGGGCGGCGAGGACTTCGACCTGCGCCTCGTCGACTACCTGGCCGACGAGTTCAAGAAGGAGCAGGGCGTCGACCTGCGCTCGGACAAGCTGGCCCTGCAGCGCCTGAAGGAAGAGGCCGAAAAGGCCAAGAAGGAGCTGTCCTCGACCACCCAGTACGAGGTCAACCTGCCGTTCATCACCATGAACGCCTCGGGCCCGCTGCACCTGAACATCAAGCTGTCGCGCGCCAAGCTGGAAGCCCTGGTCGAGGACCTGGTCGCCCGCACCATCGAGCCGTGCAAGAAGGCCCTGGCCGACGCCGGCCTGAAGGCCTCGGACATCGACGAAGTGGTGCTGGTCGGCGGCATGACCCGCATGCCCAAGGTGCAGGAGGCCGTGAAGGCCTTCTTCGGCAAGGAGCCGCACAAGGGCGTGAACCCGGATGAGGTCGTGGCGCTCGGCGCTGCGGTGCAGGCCGGCGTTCTGCAGGGCGACGTCAAGGACGTGCTGCTGCTGGACGTGACCCCGCTGACCCTGGGCATCGAGACCCTGGGCGGCGTCTTCACCCCGCTGATCGAACGCAACACCACCATCCCGACCAAGAAGTCGCAGGTCTTCTCGACCGCCGACGACAACCAGTCGGCCGTCACCATCCGGGTCTTCCAGGGCGAGCGTCCGATGGCCGCCGACAACAAGGTGCTGGGTCAGTTCGACCTGATGGGCATCCCGCCCGCACCGCGCGGCATGCCGCAGATCGAGGTCGCCTTCGACATCGACGCCAACGGCATCGTGCACGTGACCGCCAAGGACAAGGCGACCAACAAGGAACAGTCGATCCGCATCCAGGCGAACGGCGGCCTGTCGGACGCCGACATCGACAAGATGGTCAAGGAAGCCGAGGCCAACGCCGCGGCGGACAAGGCCCGCAAGGAGCTGGTCGAGGCCCAGAACGGCGCCGACAGCCTGATCCACTCGACCGAAAAGGCCCTGTCGGAACACGGCGACAAGATCGGCGACGCCGACAAGACCGCCATCCAGTCGGCCCTCGACGACCTGAAGGCGGCCAAGGACGGATCCGATCCGGAAGCCATCCGCGAAAAGACCAACACCCTGGCCCAGGCCTCGATGAAGCTGGGTGAGGCCATGTACGCCGCCCAGAACAACGCCGACGCCTCGGCCTCGGCTGAACAGCCGGCCGACGACGGCGTGGTCGACGCCGAGTTCGAGGAAGTCTCGGACTCCGACGACAAGAAGAACGCGTAAGCCAAGGCTTGCGGCTGAACAAAATGGCCCCGCTTGTCCTGCGACGGGCGGGGCCTTTTCATGAAACTTGCATCACGGGATCGGGCGCCCATGTCAGCCCGGTCAGCCCTTTGACGAAAACGCCGGGAACAGGCGGATCCACGGGGCCAGAGTAAGAGGACGATCGCCGGATGGCGCGGGACTATTACGAGATTCTGGGGGTCGAGCGGACCATCGACGCGGCGGGCCTGAAGTCGGCCTATCGCAAGCTGGCCATGCAGCACCACCCGGACCGCAACGGCGGCTCGGAAGAGTCCATGGCGATCTTCAAGGAGATTTCCGAAGCCTACAGCGTCCTGTCGGACGACAACAAGCGCGCCCACTATGACCGCTTCGGCCATGCCGGCGGCGGGGCGGGCGGCAATCCCTTCGGCGCCGGCGGCGGTCAGGGCTTCCACGATCTCAACGACATCTTCTCACAGGTCTTCGGCGACGCCTTCGGAGACGCCTTCGGCGGCCGGCAGGGCGGCGGCGGACAACGGGGCGGCCCGCGTCGCGGCTCCGACCTGCGCTACGACCTCGAGATCACCCTGGAGCAGGCCTACAAGGGCGCCGATGTGGAGATTTCGGTCCCCACCACCGCCACCTGCGACACCTGCGAGGGCTCGGGCGCCAAGCCCGGCACCCAGCCGACGACCTGCACCACCTGCCAGGGCGCGGGGCGCGTCCGCTCGGCCAACGGCTTCTTCCAGGTCGAGCGGACCTGCCCCCGCTGTGGCGGCAACGGCAAGATGATCGCCGAACCCTGCGGGACCTGCCACGGCCATGGACAGGTGCGGAAGAACCGCAAGCTGCAGCTGAAGGTCCCCGCCGGCGTCGACGACGGTTCGCGCATCCGCCTGTCGGGCGAAGGCGACGCCGGCCAGCGCGGCGGCCCGCGCGGCGACCTGTACGTCTTCCTCTCAGTGACCCCGCACGAGCTGTTCGAGCGGGATAATCTCGACCTGCTGGTCACCGTGCCGGTGCCCATGACCGTCGCGGCCCTCGGCGGCGAGATCGACGCCCCTTGCCTGGTTTCGGACGCCTGCGACGGGCGCTGCAAGGCCTCGGTGGAGGTCCCGGCCGGGGCCCAGACCGGCAAGACCGTGCGCATCAAGGGCAAGGGCATGCCCCACCTGAACGGTCGCCAGCGCGGCGATCTGGTGGTCGAGCTGTTCGTCGAGACCCCGACCGATCTGACCCCGCGTCAGAAGGAGTTGCTGGAAGAGCTGGCCGCCTCGCTGGGCGAGACCCAGACCCCGCGTAACTCGTCCTTCGCGGGCAAGGCCCGGCGGTTCTGGGCCGATATCCTTGGCGACAGCAAGGAAACGGCCCAATAGGGTGGGATTTCCGTCCTTGGGGGAACTGATTTGAGCGCCATCTTCCACGCCGGCATCTCCGGAGCGCGGGGCCGTATGGGCCGGGCCGTCTCGGCCGTTCTGGACGCCCGCGAGGACGTCGTCGTCGCCGCCCGCTTTGATCGCGGCGAGACCCCGGACCTGTCCCTGTGCGACGTGGTGATCGACTTCTCGACCCCCGAGGCCTCGGTGGAGCTGGCCCAGAGTTGCGCGGCGCGAGGCGGCCCGGCCCTGGTCATCGGCTCCACCGGCCTGACGCCGGAACAGGACGCTGAAATCCTCAAGGCGGCCGAAACCGTGGCCATCGTGCGCAGCGGCAACTTCTCGCTGGGCGTCAACATACTCATCGGCCTGGTCGAGCATGCCGCCCTGCGGCTGGACGCGCGCGACTGGGACATCGAGATCACCGAGGCCCATCACCGTCGCAAGGTCGACGCCCCCTCCGGCACCGCGCTGATGCTGGGCGAGGCGGCGGCGGCCGGCCGTCACGAGGATCTTGAGGACGTCCGCGCCGCTCCGTGGGACGGCATCACCGGTCCGCGCGAAAGCGGCAGGATCGGCTTCTCCTCGGTCCGCGCCGGCGGGATCATCGGCGAGCACACCGTCCTGTTCGCCTCGGACGACGAGATGCTGACCCTCAGCCACTCGGCCATCGACCGCTCGCTGTTCGCGCGCGGCGCGGTCGCCGCCGCGGCCTGGGTGCGCAATCGCAAGTCCGGGCTCTACGACATGCAGGACGTTCTCGGCTTCAGACAGGCGTAGCCGCTTGGCGGCATCGCCCTTTCCTCCGGGCCGCTTCGTGGCGCGCTAACGCTCGCGACGCGGTCGCTCGCTGCTTGGGCGCATTCATTGATCACGGCCTGCCGATCAGCCGGCGCAGAGCGCCAGGCCGCGTCGGGTCGGGAGGTCCCGAAGGGCCGACGGTCCGCGGCCCAACAAAGATGACTGAGGCGCTTCGCGCCTCAGTGCGCGTGGGCTCTCCGCCCATGCCCGCCGGTGAACAGCGACTTGATCAGGAAGAAGACGGCGATGACGATCGCATAGCCCAGGAACAGGGCCAGCACGGTCATCCAGAAGCTCAGGGTCAGCAGGGGCGGCAGGGTCAGGGGCGCGCCGTCCAGCACCGGGCGGATCACCCCGATCAGGATGTGCACGAAGGCCGCGCCGAGCGCCGTCGCCCAAAGCCGGCTCCAGGCCGGCATCACCAGGGCGGCGATCACCGCGATCAGCAGGCCCATGACCTGATTGACGCCGTCAAACCCGCCCTGGGCCAGGCCGAACAGGCCCGACAGGAAGGCGCCGATTGAATCGATGAGGGATTCCATGCCCGTCGTCTCCATCTGCATACGGTCAAGCCTGACCGGTTCGCAGGGTTAACGCCGTTTCGGCGGAATCGCTCCCTAGCGACCGGTCGAGCCGAAGCCGCCCGCGCCGCGCGCCGTCTCGTCCAGCGCCTCGACCTCGACCATCTGCGCCTGCTCGTGGCGCGCAATGACCATCTGGGCGATGCGTTCACCGCGCTGGATCACAAAGGGCTCCTGACCGTGGTTGATCAGGATCACCCCGACCTCACCGCGATAGTCGCTGTCGACCGTGCCGGGCGAGTTCAGGCAGGTGATCCCGTGCTTCAGCGCCAGACCCGAGCGGGGGCGCACCTGCGCCTCATAGCCGGGCTCCAGAGCGATCTTCAGACCGGTCTTCACCAGCGCCCGCGCACCCGGCGCCAGGGTCAGCGGCTCGTCCGCCGGGACCGCCGCGCGCAGGTCCATCCCCGCCGAGCCGGTGGTCTCATAGGCCGGAAGCGGCAGGCCTTCGGCGTGCGGCAGGCGTTCGACGCGGACGGTCGTCATGGGCGCGGGTCTCTCTCAGGCCTTGAAGTGGTCGGCAATTCTGGCGGCCAGCTTGCGGGCCACCTCGGTCTTGGACTGGCGCGGCCAGACATCGGCGCCGCCGTCCTTCGTGAACAGGGTCACCGCATTGCCGTCCGCGCCGAAGACGTCGTCGGACACGTCGTTGCCGACGATCCAGTCGCAGCCCTTGCGGGACAGTTTGGCGCGCGCATTGGCCTCGAGATCCGAGGTCTCGGCCGCGAACCCGATGACCAGCTTCGGCCGGGACTTTCCGGGCTTGGAGACGCCGGCCAGGATGTCGGGGTTCTCGATCAGGGCCAGCGACGGCGGGCCGCCCGGGGCTTTCTTGATCTTGCCGGAGGCGACGCCGTCCACGCGCCAGTCGGCGACGGCGGCGCTCATCACCGCGATGTCGGCGGGCAGATGTTTCTGGACCTCGGCCTGCATCTCGCGGGCGCTCTCGACCCAAATGCGATTGAGACCGACGGGCGCATCCAGGGCCACCGGACCGGACACCAGGGTCACCTCGGCGCCCAGCTCGGCCAGGGCCGTGGCGATGGCATAGCCCTGCTTGCCGCTGGACCGGTTGGTCAGGCCGCGGACGGGGTCGATCGGCTCGAAGGTCGGGCCGGCGGTGACGACCGCCCTGCGACCCGCCAGCGGACGCCCGTCCGGCCCGGTCAGCAGGCCCTGGATGGCGGCCAGGATGGCGGCCGGCTCGGCCATGCGGCCCGGCCCGAACTCGCCACAGGCCATCTCGCCCTCGTCCGGGCCCACGACGGCGACGCCGTGGAAGCCGTCGAAACCCTTCAGCCGCGCGACATTGGCCTGCACCGCCGGGTGCAGCCACATGCGAACGTTCATGGCCGGGGCCAGCAGCACCTTCTTGTCGGTGGCCAGCAGGGTCGTGGAGGCCAGGTCATCGGCCAGACCGTTCGCCGCCTTGGCGATCAGGCCCGCCGTCGCCGGGGCCACCACCACCAGATCGGCCCAGCGCGAGAGCTCGATATGGCCCATGGCCGTCTCGTCCTCGGGCATGAACAGCGCCTGCCGCACCGGATGACCGGTCAGGGCCGCCAGCGACATGGGGGTGACGAACTCTGCGCCCGCCGGTGTGAGCAGGCTCATCACCTCGGCCCCGGACTTCTTCAGGAGACGCACAAGCTCCAGCGCCTTGTAGGCGGCGATGCCGCCTCCGACGATCAACAGGACCTTGCGTCCGGACAGCGATGCCGTGGTCATTCCGCTGGTCTAGCGACGGCGTCCGCCCGCGTCGAGTGACGCTTCCACGAAACGGAACATTGCAGGAACCGTTAACCTGTGGTTATCCTTTTGGCCGGTGAGTTTCAACGCAGGAGGGTGTGATGCGGAAGGCGATGATGATCGCGGCCGTCGGGGCCGCGTTGGGTATCGGGTCGGCAGGGCTGACGGGGTGCGGGGACGGGGGATCGGCGGTCGAGACCCGCGAGCGGGCGGCGGCTGATGCACCGGCGGCGGCCTCGGCGCCGCCCGGCGCGACCGCGGCCCTGGAGGCGCCGAACGGGAAATCGAGACCGGTCCTGACCGCCAACCGGCGTGAAACGGTCGACGCCAAGGTCGCCCGTCTGTTCGAGCGCAACGGGGCGGATTTCGGGGCGCGGACGGCCGAGGACTATCTGGCCAGGGTGGAAGCCTTCACCACCAGACCGCCAGCGGACGTCGACCGGGTCGAACGGCCCAATGGCGACGTGCTGCTCTACCAGGCCTCGACCAACACCTTTGCGGTGGTCTCGCGCGACGGCGTGCCCAAGACGATGTTCAAGCCACGCGACGGCGCCGCCTACTGGGCCGAGCAGAAGGCGGCGGCCCCCGACTTCGGTCGACGGCAGTCAGCATCGTGACGAAAGGAACGTTACGGCGAGGGCTCAGCCCTCGTCCGTCTCCTTGCGGTCGGCCATGTCGCGGATCAGCTCCAGCGCCAGCTTCTGCTGCCGGGTCGACAACTGCGGCGAGAGACGGCCGATCTCGATCGTGTAGCGGGTCGCCGGGAAGTCGTGCTCGAAGGCGGTTTCGCCCTCCGCCACGCCGGCCATCTGCGAACCGCTCAGGCCTTCGAAGAAGTAGCCGATGTCCACCTTGAAGAACCGGGCGATGTCCCAGAGCTTCGACGCCGAAATCCGGTTGGCGCCCTTCTCGTATTTCTGGATCTGCTGGAAAGTCAGCCCCAGGGCGCGACCGAGGTCGCTCTGGTTATAGCCGAGGGCCAGCCTTTTCTCGCAGACACGCCGGCCTACATGCCGGTCCACGGGATGAGGGCCATCCTCGCCCTTGCCTCTCGCCATAGTCATACGCCTTTTGGAAGTCGATAATCGGCCAAGCCTGAATGCGCCGCGAGCGGGGCTGTGTCATCAAAAAATGCGGAATTCGAGGCCATGACAGCGGCTTAGTTGCCCCTGGGGCGCCTCATTTCGCGCGCCGCGAGAATTCAGGCCGGACACCCGTGAGCGAAAGGGGAATCGGTCAGGAAACAGCGATCCGGGAACGAATCACCCGACGCCAGGGTACGGCCAGCGACAGCGACCCGATAACCGACAGCCAGAACAGCAGATCGCCGATCCGGCCGTAGATCGTAACCACCGCCGGCGCCGGCAGGGGCGCGTCGATGACGCCGCTCTCACCCGGGTCCAGACGCTGTCCCGGGACCACCCGGCCCCACGGATCGATCATGGCCGAAATGCCGGTCGGGGTGGATCGCACAACCGGCAACCCGGTCTCGATCGCCCGATAGCTGGCCAGATTCAGATGCTGGACCGGACCGGACGTCCGCCCGAACCAGGCGTCGTTGGAGATGTTGACGATCCAGCCCGGCCGACCCGCGCCGCCGGGCGTGAAGCCGGGGTAGAGGCTCTCGTAGCAGATCAGGGGCTGGGCGGCCGGCGCGCCCGGGATGTTGATCGGAGCCGGCCGGGGTCCGGCGCTGAAGTCGAGCGGCATATGGGTCAGGGCGCGTACGCCCAGGGCGCTCATCACGCCGCCCGCCGGCAGATATTCGCCGAAGGGAACCAGGCGGTACTTGTCATAGACGGGCCCGACCTTCAGCCCTTCGCCGCCCTCGTCTGTCAGGACGAACAGGCTGTTGAAATAGCGCGCGCCCTCCGGCGTGGACGGGTCGGCGACGCCTCGCCCGAGCCCGAGGATCAGGCTTTGCCCCGGCTGGACCGCCCGGGCGATGGCCGTCGCCTCCGGCGCGCCCGGGGCGAAGACGTCGTTGGCCGAGGCGGGAAGAGCCCCCTCCGGCCAGATGATGAGATCGGGCGTCGTCGCGCCCGGACGGGCCGTCAGGTTCACATAGCGATCGACGATCCCCTGATAGGCCTCCGGGGTCCATTTGCTCGCCTGCGGCACGTCCGCCTGGACGATGCGGACCACGGTGGGGGTCGTGACCAGCCGGGCCGAGGACAGGCGCACGGCGCCGCCGATCACCAGCAGGGCAAGGGCCAGGGCGCCGGCCGTCGCTGTGACAACCCGGGCCTTTCGGGACCCGACGTTGAGCAGGGGCGCAAAGGCCGCCGCCGCCGCCACGGTGACGAAGCTGAGGCCGTAGACGCCGACGACCGAGGCGAATTGGGACGCCGCCGAACCGGCCTTCCAGCTGGCCCCCGCCGGGTTCCAGGGGAAGCCGGTCAGCACATGGCCGCGGAGCCACTCGAGCAGGCAGAACAGGGCCGCGAACACCAGGACCCGGCTCAGGCCCGTCGGGGCGAAACGGCGATACAGGGCGGTCGCCGTGGCCCAGAACAGCGCCAGGCCGATCGGCAGCGCCGAGGCGGCGAAGGGCGCCATCCAGGCCTGTTCCGGGTTGACGAGAAAGGCCTCGGCCACCCACCAGCAGCTGATGAAGAAGTAGGCGAAGCCGGCCAGCCAGCCCATCCAGAAGGCGCCGCGCACCGTCGTGGAGCGCTCGGACAGTCCCATCAGCAGGGCGTAGCCGAGCAGGCCGGGCAGGATGCCGAACGGCGGATGCGCCAGGGCCGCCGCCACGCCGGCGGCCAACGCCAGCCCGATGCGGACGAGCCGCAGGATAAGACGGGCGCGCGGACCGGGAACGTCAGGCGTCAGAGGACTGGTCATCCGCCGTGTATGGGTCGGCGACGCCCAGACTGGCAAGGATGGATCGCTCCTCGGCCTCCATGGCTTCGGCCTCGGCGTCCTCTTCGTGGTCCCGACCCAGCAGATGCAGGACGCCGTGGACCGTCAGATGCGACAGATGATCGGAAAGCGTCTTGCCCTGTTCGACCGCCTCGCGGGCGCAGACCCCATAGGCCAGGGTCAGATCGCCCAGATGGGGGAAGGCGCTCTCGGCGGCCGGGAAGGACAGGACATTGGTCGGACGGTCCCGGTCACGGAAGCGGGCGTTGATGTCGCGCACGCTTTCGTCGTCGGTCAGCAGGATGACGATGTCGCCCTCGACGGCTCCCAGGGCCGCTGACGCTGCGCGGTCCACCACCGCCTCGACATCCGGCAGGGCGGCCGACCAGGCCTCGTCCTCGATCTCGACCTCGATCACCGGCGCGGCTCTTCCAGATCGGGCGACGGCGCCGCCGCGTCAGCATCGTAGGCGCGCACGATCCGCTCGACCATGGCGTGGCGCACCACATCCTGGGCCTCGAATTTCAGCACTCCGACGCCCTGCACCCCGTCAAGGATGCGAAGGGCGTGGGGCAGGCCGGAATCGCGGCGGTTCAGCAGATCGATCTGTGACGGGTCGCCGGTCACCACCATCCGGGCCCCCTCCCCCAGCCGTGTCAGGACCATCTTCATCTGCAGCCGCGTCAGGTTCTGCGCCTCGTCGACGATGATGAAGGCGTGACTGAGCGTGCGACCGCGCATGAAGGCGATGGGCGCGGCCTCGATCTCCCCCTTGTCCCGACGACGGCGGACGTCATCCGGACCGAGGATGTCGTTCAGGGCCTCCCAGATGGGCGCCAGATAGGGATCGACCTTTTCATTCAGGTCGCCGGGCAGGAAGCCGAGCTTCTCGCCGGCCTCGACCGCCGGACGCGTGATGACCAGCCGGTCCACCTGTCCGCGCCGCAGCAGGGAGGCGCCGTAGGCGGCGGCGAGGAAGGTCTTGCCCGTGCCCGCCGGGCCGACGCCGAAGGTCAGCTCGCAGCGGGACAGAAGCTCCAGATAGCGGGCCTGGGCCGCCGTCTTGGGCGCGATGGCGCCGCGTCGGCCGACCGGCAGGGCCACCGCGTCCGGCGCGACCGAGCCCTGTCCCGCGCGAGGCTGGGCCACGGCGGCGCCGAGGGCGGTCCGGACATCCGCCTCGGTGATCTCCACGCCCTGATCGGCGCGATCCGCAAGAATTTCGATCACCCGCTTGGCCTGGGCGCGGTCGCGGGCGGAGCCGTTGATCGAAACCCCGCCGCCGGGCGTCTCAACCAGCACCTTGAAGCGGTCCTCGATCAGGGCGATGTGCCGGCTGCCCGGTCCGATGACGGCCCGAAGGGCCTCGTCGCCCAACGCCAGAAATTCACTCTCTCTCGCCATCAAGCGACTTTCTCAGTGTCGCTAACGCTCGCGTCTCGGACGCTCGCTGCTTGAGCGACGGACGGGTTGACCAGGCGACCGCTGAGCGACTTCAGGCCGCCGCTCTCGATCTTCACCGGAACGATCTGGCCGATCAGTTGATCCGCGACGCCGTCGACATAGACCGGCTGCAGCCAGGGCGAGCGGCCGGTGACATGACCGTCGAACTTGCCGGGCCGCTCGAACAGGACCGGAATGGTCATGCCCGCGCGGGACTCGTTGAAGGCGGTCTGTTGTTCGAACAGAAGGGTCTGAAGCGCCTGCAGCCGTTCGCGCGACACCTCGGCGGGGACCTGCGCCCCCATCGTCGAGGCCGGGGTGCCCGGACGCGGCGAGTACATGAAGGAGAAGGCCGAGGCGTAGGTCACGCGCCGGACCAGATCCATCGTGTCCTCGAAATCCCGATCCGTCTCGCCCGGGAAGCCGACGATGAAGTCGCCGGACATCGCCATGTCCGGTCGCGCCTCGCGAATGCGCTCGATCAGGTCGAAATAGTTCTGCCGCCCGTGCTTGCGGTTCATCAGCCGCAGGATGCGGTCCGAGCCGGACTGCACCGGCAGATGCAGCCAGGGCATCAGGACGTCCAGATCGCGGTGCGCCTGGATCAGGTCGTCCGACATGTCGTTCGGATGGCTGGTCGTGTAACGGATGCGGTCCAGCCCCGGCACCTCAGCCAACAGATAGGCCAGACGGGCCAGCGTCGACGGCTTCCCGTCCAGCCCCTCGCCGTCATAGGCGTTGACGTTCTGACCCAGAAGGGTGACCTCGCGCACGCCCTTGGCGGCCAGTTCGCGAGCCTCGGACAGGATGGCCGCCACCGGCCGCGACCACTCGGCCCCGCGGGTGTAGGGCACCACGCAGAAGGTGCAGAATTTGTCGCAACCCTCCTGCACGGTCAGGAAGGCGGTGAAGCCGTCGACCCCGCGCTCGGCGGGCAGGGCGTCGAACTTCTCATCCGGGGCGAAGTCGGCGCCGATCCGTTCCCCGCGCGCGCGGGCGGTGCGGGTCAGCAGCTCGGGCAGCTGGTGATAGGCCTGGGGGCCGACCACGAGATCCACCGCCGGCTGGCGCTTCATGATCTCCTCGCCCTCGGCCTGGGCGACGCAGCCCGCCACGGCGATGGTCATGGCTCCGCCCTTGGCGTCCTTCAGCTCGCGCATCTTGCCGAGCTCGGAATAGACCTTCTCGGCCGCCTTCTCGCGGATGTGGCAGGTATTCAGGATGACGAAGTCGGCCGTCTCGGCGGTGTCCGTCTGGGCGTAGCCCAGCGGGCGCAGCACATCGGCCATGCGCTCCGAGTCATAGACATTCATCTGGCAGCCGTATGTCTTGATGAACAGGCGCTTGGGCGCGGCCTGTCCCTCCGGCGGCGGAACAAGGGTGTCGGTCATGGGGCCGCTATGTAATGCGCGAGCGCGTTTCGCGCCACTTGAGCCTGCTCAGGCTCCGGTCTCGTCCCGCAGGGCGTTGCGCGTGAAGATCAGGCCGTCACGACCCGACGGCTCGGCGCCCTCGATCGGCGTGCCGTAGAGCTCGAGCTTGTGACCGATCAGCTTGAAGCCCAGGCGCTCGGCGATTTCGCTCTTCAGGCGCTCGATCTCGGCGTCGAAGAACTCGATGACCTCGCCGGTCCGGGTGTCGATCAGGTGGTCGTGGTGATCATCGCCCGCCTCTTCGTAGCGGCTGCGGCCGTCACCGAAATCGTGCTTCTCGACCACGCCGGCTTCCTCGAACAGACGCACGGTGCGGTAGACGGTGGCGATGGAGATGTGCGGATCGATGGCCGAGGCGCGGCGGTACAGTTCCTCGACGTCCGGGTGGTCGGCCGCGGCGGAGAGCACACGCGCGATCACGCGTCGTTGCTCGGTCATGCGCATGCCGCGCTCGGCGCAGAGTTTTTCGATCCGGTCCATGAAGCGGGAGAATAGGCGGCGTCGGCGCTCTAGGGAAGCCGCCCCGGCAAGTTGAGAGCCAGTAGCAGGGCGTCCACCCGGGAACCGTCCGGACGCGAATAATAGCGCGGTCGACGCCCCGCATCGGTGAAGCCGGTTCGCGCATAGAGGGCGCGGGCCGCCGCATTGTCTTCAGCGACCTCGAGGAAGACACGGTCCGCCCCGGCGAGGCTGGCGGCCGCGACCCCGTCGGCGACCAGACGAGTCCCCTCCCCGCTGCGGCGCGACGCCGGGGCCACCGCCAGGGTCAGGATCTCGGCTTCATCCGCGACCGCCCGCATCAGGATGAAGCCGGCCTCCCGCTCGATTGCGAACACGCCCGGCTGATCCAGCAGGGTGGCGAAGGCGGCGGCGTCCCAGGGGGTGTCGAACGCCGCCGCATGCAGCGCCGCCAGACGATCAGCCGGAGACACCCTCACGCGGGATGCGCAGCGCGCGGCTGTCCCGGGAGGCGCGTCGGCGGTGTGGCGTCGGGCGCACGCAGGTAAAGGGGGCTCGGCGGCGCCGCCGCCGGATCAAGGACAGCGGCGAGACGGGCCAGCGCCCCGGGAGTCGCCGCGGCCCGATCGTCGACGCATCGATCCGTCCCGCTGTCCGCCAGCAGGGGCGCGCCCGTACCCACCAGGGTCGCCCCCGGAAGATCGGCGAGCCGGGCCGCGGCGGCCTCCATGGACAGGGCCTCCGGCGGGCCTTCCGCCACGCCGTCCCGCCAGAAGCGGGCATAGACCTGGCCCCGACGCGCGTCGATCAGGGCCGCGACCGAGGCCGACTCGACGGAGGCGGCAAGGGCGTCGAGCGTCGAAACGCCGACCACCGGGCGCCCCAGGGCCGCGCCCAGCCCCTGGGCGAAGGCGAGGCCGACCCGCAGGCCGGTGAACGAGCCGGGCCCCACGGTGACGGCGATCCGGTCGACGCCGTCGAACCCGCCCGCCTCCGCCACCGCGTCACGCGCCAGTCCGCCGATCCGTTCGGAATGCCCCTTGGTCATCGGCTCGGCGCGGAGGCCCAGTGCGCGCGCAACGCCGTCCCGGACCTCGAAGACGCCGACCGTGCAGAGCCCCAGGGCGGTATCGATCACCAGAACCTTCATGCCGACGCTCCTGCCGCAGTCAGGGCGCGGGCGCCAGAGCCGTGACGATCCGCGCCACGGCCTGCCGCACGGTGCGATCGGGAATCCGGGGAAAGGCCAGGGCCACGGCGCGGCCGTCCGCCGTCGCGCCGAGCGCGCGCAAACTCTCCGCCTCGCCCGCGGCCAGCCCCTCGACCGGCGGGAAAAAGGCCTCCACCGAGGTTCCGAGAATGACAGCCGTCCGATGCAGACGCGACGCGGAGATGCGGTTCTGACCGGTCTCGTACTTCTGGACCTGCTGGAAACTGACGCCGATCCGCTGCGCCAGCGCCGCCTGCGACAGGCCCAGCGCCGAGCGCCGCAGCCCGATGCGCGCTCCCACATAGACATCGATGTGATCCGGGGCGGCGGCGCGGGCCATGGCGATGCTCCTGTTCGATACGGAACAGTTTCACAAGCACGCCAAGGTTGCAACAAAAGAGTTTCATCACTGATCCAGGCGCGCCACCACCGCCGAGACCGAACGGACCTCGGTGCGCGCGATGCAGACCTCGGCGGACAGCCCCCCGGGGCCGCCGCGCACGACAAGGACCTCCCCCTCCGCCCGCTCGTAGAGCCGGACCAGTCGCCGGCCGTCGGCCAGATCGATCACGCAGCCCTGGTCCCGGCGGGGCCAGCGACCGGGCGCATATTCCAGCACGACGCCCGACGCCGCCCACGGCGCCAGCTCGTCGTCCGCAAGCTGGAGCCGCCGTGTCCCGGCCGGAGGGGTCCCGGTGAAGTCGAGCGCCCGGCTTTCGACCCCCGTCGGAAGGCCGCCGGGCGAAACGGTCTCCGGCGCCGGCGCGACCAGATCGAGCGCCTCAGGCGTCGCATCGACGGCGCCGGTCAGCCGCCGCTGCACGTCGGGGCGGAACAGACCGGGCCGCTTGCCGGCCTCGTACAGGCCCCAGCCCTGACTGGTCATGCCGACGCGCGCGCCGGCCTCGGCCTGGCTCAACCCCCGCGCCCGGCGCAGGGCCGCGAGGGCCTCGCCGAGACGCCGCGCGTCCTCATCGCTTTCAAACCGGGGCATGGCCCCTTATGCCGCGAACGAAATCGTTTCACCACCGCGCAGGCGGCGCCGGGGTCTAGAGGACCTGCTCGACCGCCGTCACCTCGGGCACATAGTGCTTCATCATCTGTTCGACCCCGGCCTTGAGTGTGGCCGAGGACGAGGGACAGCCGGCGCAGGCCCCGCGCATCCGCAGGGACAACACCCCCGTCTCCTCATTGAAGGAGTCAAACAGGATGTCGCCGCCGTCCTGGGCCACCGCGGGCCGGATCCGGCTGTCCAGCAGCTGCTTGATCTCGGCGATGATTTCCGTGTCCTGGCCGTCCGGGTCCGAACTGTCGAAGGTCCCGCCGCGCATCAGGGGCGCGCCCGAGACGAAATGATCCATGATGGCGGCGAGGATCGGCGCCTTCATCCGCGACCACTCCAGCCCCTGCGGATCCCGCGTCACCGACACATAGTCATAGCCGAAGAAAACGGCCTTCACGCCCTCCAGCCCGAACAGGGCCTCGGCCAGCGGGGAGGCGGCGGCCTCCTCGAGGTTGACGAAGTCCCTGGGATCTTCCGAAACGTCCCGCCCCGGCAGGAATTTCAGGACATTCGGGTTCGGCGTCGGTTCTGTCTGGATGAACATGGGGCGTAAGTGCGCCCTGTAAGGCCGGGGTTCAAGGGCGGGGCCACATCGGGACCCTCACGCAGTGCGCCGCCGCGCGGCCGGCGTCAGCGCCCGGAATCAGGCCAGATCCTCGATGTCCTGCTCGGTGAGTTCCCCGGGGACAATGGTGACGGGGAGCTTGCGCCCGGTGAAGGCGGCCCCCTGCTTGACCACCGCGGCGACCAGCGGGCCCGGCCCCCGCCCCCCCTCGCCCGCCGCCAGGACCAGGATCTTGATGTCCGGATCCTCGCCGACGACCTTGCGGATGCTGGCCTGGGGTTCGCCCCGCTCGATCAGCAGGATCGGTGTGGAACCGGACCGTTCCTGGGCCTCGGCGGCCCATCTGTTGAGCTCGGCCTCGGCCTCGGCGCGGGTCTGGCGCTCGATTTCCTCGCGCACGCCAGCCCAGTGGGCGTCGGAGGCGGCGGGCGGAATCACGCGCAGCATCACCACATGGCCGCCCGTCGAGCGGGCCCGGCGCGACGCATAGCGCAGGGCCCCTTCGAACTCCGGACTGTCGTCGACGACGACGAGAAACTTCCTGGGCATGGGTTCGCCCTCCCTCAGTCGGACCACGCTAGCAGATCATCCGCCCGCAGGAGAGCGTCCTCAGCGCGCCGAGGACGCGATCTCGCGGATCGAGGCGTTGGCGATGGTCAGCTTGGCGAAGGTCCAGCCCGAGCCCGAGGTCTCGATCTCGTCGACCGAGGCCCGGACCCCTTCCACCGTGGCGAGGCGCGGACCGATCCAGTCGTCGACCGCCTTCTCGGCCGTGGCCTCGGTGGCGCCGACCGCCACGTCGGACGCCCGGGCCACAGCGCGGGTCAGGACCATCTGCTCGCCCATCAGATCCTCGATCATGCGGCGGACCGCCAGACGATCGAAATGATCCGCCGAGGGGACCGCGCCCGCCGCGGCGCGCAGCCGGTCGAAGTCGAAGGCGGCGCCGACCTGGTGATAGAGCATGGCCATGGCCGGCTCGGGCCAGCCGGCCTCCCGCGCCAGATCGCCGATGTCGGCGGTGGCGACGAGCGGACGCAGCATGGCGATGTCCCGGGCCATCGCCTCGGAGGCGCCCAGCCCCACGAAGCTCTGCACACGGGCTTCCAGACGACCTTCCTCAAAGCGGCTGAGCACCGCGCCGCCGGCGGCGCGCAGGGCGTCGGCGGCAGGACGGTAGGCCTGGATCAGGCCGTCGACGGTGGCGCCGTCGCGGGTGGCGCGGCGCGCCAGCCAGAAGGTCTGGCGGCGAAGGACGGTGGAGATTTCCGAATAGAGGGCGGTCTGCGCCTCGGCCGAAATCTTCAGGTCCAGCGCGGACACGGCGTCCCAGGCCTCGTCCAGCCGGAAGATCTGGCGGGCCGCCTCGAAGGCGATGACCATGGCGCCGGTATCGCACTGGGCCGACAGGCGCAGGCGTTCCGGGAAGGTCGCGCCGCACATGTTGACGATCTCGTTCGACAGGATGGTCGAGATGATCTCGCGCTTCAGGCGGTGCCGCTGCATGTCGTCCTCGAACTTCGCCAGCGGGGTCGGGAAGTAGCGGACGAGGGTCTGTTTGAAGAAGGCGTCATCAGGCGCCGCGGACGCCACGATCTCGTCGAACAGCTCCAGCTTGGAATAGGCGGTCAGGACCGCCAGCTCCGGCCGGGTCAGCGGCACGCCCGAGGCTTTCATCTCCCCCAGACGCTGGTCGTCCGGCAGGCCCTCGACCTTCCGGTCCAGCTTACCCTTCGACCCCAGCCACTGCATGAACCGCTGCTGGGAATCCAGCGCGCGCGCGCCCTCCGCCTGCTGCAGGGTCAGGGCCAGGGTCTGGTCGTAGTTGTGCACCAGCACCTTGAGCCCGACCTCGTCGGTCATCGAGGCCAGCAAGGCGTTGCGGTCACCCGCCTTGAGCGCGCCCGAGGCGATGGCGGCCCCGGTCAGGATCTTGATGTTGACCTCGTGGTCCGAGCTGTCGACGCCCGCCGAGTTGTCGATGGCGTCGGTGTTGATGCGGCCGCCGTTGCGGGCGAAGGCGATGCGGCCCGCCTGGGTCAGACCCAGGTTGGCGCCCTCGCCGATCACCTTCGCCCGGACTTCGCCGCCATCGATGCGGATGGCGTCATTGGCCTTGTCCCCGACCTGGGCGTCCGTCTCGTTCGGCGCCTTGATGTAGGTGCCGATGCCGCCGAAGTAGAGCAGCTCGGCCGGCGCCTTGAGGATGGCCTTCATCAGGGCCGCCGGATCCAGCACCTCGTCCTCGATATCCAGAACGGCCCGGATCTCGGGGCTGAGCTGGATCGACTTGGCCGACCGCGAGAAGACCCCGCCGCCCGCCGAGATTTTCGAGGTGTCGTAGTCCTGCCAGGACGAGCGCGGCAGCTTGAACATGCGATCCCGCTCGATCCACGACGCGGCGGGATCGGGGTTCGGATCGATGAAGATGTCGCGGTGATCGAAGGCGGCGACCAGTCTGATCGCCTTCGACAGCAGCATGCCGTTGCCGAACACGTCGCCGGACATGTCGCCGACGCCGACCACGGTGAAGGGCTCGGACTGGATGTCCTTGCCTTCCTCGCGGAAGTGCCGCTTGACGGCTTCCCAGGCGCCCCGGGCGGTGATGCCCATCACCTTGTGGTCATAGCCGACCGAGCCGCCGCTGGCGAAGGCGTCGTCCAGCCAGAAGCCGTAGGAGGCCGAGACCCCGTTGGCGATGTCGGAGAAGGTAGCCGTGCCCTTGTCCGCCGCGACGACGAGATAGGGGTCGTCCCCCTCCCAGCGCACGACGGACGCCGGCGGAACCACAGCGCCGTCGCGGGCGATGTTGTCGGTCAGGTCGAGCAGGCCCGACAGGAAGGTCTTGTAGGCGCGGATGGCCTCGGCCTGCTGGGCGTCCCGGTCCCCTCCGGCGCGCACGATGTCCGCCAGCTTCTTCGGGAAGAAACCGCCCTTGGAGCCGACCGGCACGATGACCGCGTTCTTGACCTGCTGCGCCTTGACCAGCCCCAGCACCTCGGTGCGGAAGTCGTCGCGACGGTCCGACCAGCGCAGCCCCCCGCGGGCGACCGGGCCGAAGCGCAGATGCACGCCCTCGACATAGGGGGCCCAGACGAAGATCTCGCGGAACGGCTTCGGCAGGGGCAGGTCGACCAGCTCGCGCGAGGCGATCTTGATCGAGATGTAGGGCCTGGAGCGCCCCTCGGCGTCGACCTGGTAGTAGTTGGTGCGCTTGATCGCCTGGACCAGCAGCGACAGACGACGCAGGGCCTTGTCGTGATCGAGACTCTTCACGTCCTGCAGCAGATCATTGATATGGGCGACCAGATCCGAGACGACCGAGGCGCGCGCCTCGGCGCCGCCGTCCGGCATCGGGCCGAATTTGGCGTCGAACAGGGCCAGAATGGCGCGGGCCACCGCCGGATAGTCGCGCAGCGCCTCTTCCTGGACCGCCTGGGACGGGTCCAGACCGGTCTGCTGACGGTAGCGGGCCAGGGTGCGGATCAGGGCCGCCTCGCGCCAGTCGACGCCGAGCTCGATCACCAGACGGTTGAAGCCGTCGCTCTCGGTGCGGCCGTTCCAGACCGCGACGAAGGCCGCCTCGAACGGATCCCGGACCGAGTCGAAGCTGAGGTCGCCGCCGCGCGGGTCCTCCAGCAGGAACTCATGCACATGGATCTCGGCGTCGCCGGCGGGCTTCAGGGCGTAGCCCCATTCCTCCAGAGTCTTCAGGCCCATATCGGCCAGGATCGGCAGGACGTCCGACAGCGGCACGGCCGAGCCGCGCCGGTAAAGCTTGAAGCGGAAATTGAGCGGCCCGTCCTGCCCTGTGCGGAACGCCCGCACGGCCACAGGCTCGCCATGGCCGACCTCGCCGGACGCGTTCAGGGCGTCCGTGGTCTGATAGTCGCGAACCGCCTCGGCCGCATTGTAGCGATCGCGATAGCCGGCCCCGAAGGCCTCGGCCCAGCGCGCGCTGACCGGTCCGACGGACACCTCATCCACGCCACCGGCGCGCAGGGCGGTTTCAAAGCGATCAATCCAGCTGCGCCCCGCCTCGACGATCTCGGCGTCGAGCGCCGCCTGATCCGGGCACGGATGTTCATTGGGAGTGACCCCGATGATGTAGTGGACGCGCACGAGCGGCTGGTCCGACAGCTGGGGGTACCAGGCCGAGATGCGGCCGCCCCAGGCGCGGGCGAGAATACGACCGATCCGCTCACGGACAGACGCTTCGAACCGCTCCCGCGGGATGAAGGCCAGGACGGACACGAAGCGGTCGAACGGGTCCTTGCGGGTGAAGGTCTTGATCCGCGGGCGGTCGTGCAGGTGCAGGATGCCGAGGGCGATCTCCAGAAGCTCGTCCCCGGTGATCTGGAAGAGTTCGTCGCGCGGATAGTTTTCGAGGATGTTCTTCAGCCGCTTGTAGCTGTGCGTCCCCTCCAGCTTGCCGGCCCGCTCCAGGGCGTTGGCCACCTTGCGCCGGATCAGGGGCACCTCGGTCGCGGCCTTGTCGTAGGCCTCGGCCGTGAACAGGCCGACGAACCGGGTCTCGCCGGACGGACGGCCGTCCGGTCCGTACCGCTTCACGCCGACGTAATCCATGTAGGAGCGGCGATGGACGCGCGACCGGGCATTGGCCTTGGCCACCGTCACCGGCTCGGACAGGTCCAGCTGGCGCTTCATCTGACGGGTCAGGACCGCGGGTTCGGAAGCCCGGCGCAGCACGGTGCGGTCGGGATCGGCGAGCACGCCCAGCCCGGCGACGGACTGCGACAGGGGCGCCTCGGCCTCATAGCCCCCGTCCTTGTCGCGCGGGTACTCGTAGTCGCGGGCGCCGAGGAAGACGAAATGATCCGCCGCCAGCCAGCGCAGGAAGGCGAGGTTTTCGGCCAGGACCTCCGGATCGATCCCCGGAGGCGAGGATTCCAGATGGGCGATGGAGCGGCCGATCAGCTCGTGCATGGCGCCGTGGGCGGACACGGCTGACCGGACATCGGCCAGGGTCAGGGCGAGGGCCTCGCCGAGTGCGTCACGCCGCTCCTGCGGCAGGGCGTCGAGAACCACCAGAATGACCGAGACCCGGCCCTTCGGGGTTTCAATGATCGGGTGGAACATCGAGCGCACGGTGACCCCGGCCTCGGCCAGTTCGCCCATCACGCTGTCGACGAGGAAGGGCTTGTCGTTCTGGACAATGCTCAGAACGTCATAGCCGGTGCTGATCCCGCGCGCCCCGGTGTGCGGGCCGACGCTGATGCGGGCGGGCGCCTCCGGGTCGCGGTCGAGAACCGTGGGCCAGACGGAGCCCAGCAGGGCCGCCAGGTCGGCGCCGCTCAGCTCCGGGGTCTCGTCGGCCGCGTAGTCTTCCAGAACCTGGGCCAGGTAGGACCGTTCCGCAGCGCCCGGCGGATGGCCGGTCGCGGCGGCGAAGTTCGCCTCCAGCGCCTCCAGGGTGATCGCCTGAGGGAGCGTGGGGGCGGGGGCGCCGGTCATGGACAGGTCTCGTATGGCGCGGCCGCGTCGGGCCGCCGGTTGTGGACACAGACTAGGCCGGTTGCGCACGGGGGCAAGCAGTCCGTCAGCCGGTCAACTAGGCCAGCCCGGCCACGGCGGGAACCCCCAAAAGCGGCGCCATCGTCGCCTTTTCGGAAAGCACCGGTGGTTATCAGCGATCAGTCTTCGCGATCCCCGGGAGAGTCCTCCGCAAACGAACAAGGCCGCCGAACTTGCGTTCGGCGGCCTGCTTCGGATCGGCGCCCAGGAGGGGGGAGGGGTGGCGCCGATCTCTTCAACCGCGACCTTGGGGGGAGGGGAGCCGCGGCGACGAGGGGGAGATAGGCGCCGCTTGTGGCCAATCAAGGGCAGGCGTGCGGCTCAATCCGGCCCGGCCTGCGGCGCGTTGACGCGGCGGCGACCCTCGTTCTTCGGCGCTTCAGCCTCGGCATAGGGCTCCCCGTCGCCGGACAGGAGGATCGCCATCCAGCGCGACCCCCTGAATTCCGCCAGAATGGCCATGGCCATGACCGCCAGCGGGGTCGACAGGAACATGCCGACCACCCCCCAGACCTTGCCCCAGAAGGCGAGGGCCAGCAGCACGACCACGGGATCGATGTTCTGGTTGTCGCCCTGCATCCGCGGCTGGATGAAGTTGCCGCTGATGAACAGGATGGCCTGGAGGCCGCCCAGCAGGACGAGGGCCTGCCAATAGCTCTCGAACTGGACCAGGGCGAACAGGGGCGGGGCGAGTCCCGCGACCGCTCCGCCCAGAACCGGGATGAAGCCGACGACGAAGATGACGAAGGTCCAGAACTCGGCGTTCTGCAGACCGACCGCCCGCATCAGGATCCAGGCCGCGGCGCAGATCATGGCCCCGGTGACCGTCTGCACCCAGAGATAGCCCTCGACCCCGCCGCGCACCCGCTGGAACACCTCGAGAGCCTCGGCCCGGGCGTGACGGTCCGGGAACATATTGACCAGCTTGCGTCGGAAGCCGCTTTGAGACGCCAGCAGGAAGCCCAGGTAGATCATGACGAAGATCGCCCCGCCGACCACGCCCTGGGCCTGGGTGGCGACCAGGGCCAGGTAGCTGCCGACATCGACGCGGGCGATCAGGTCGCTGGCCGTCGGCGGCGTCGCCGGAAGCCGGAGCAGGGCATAGATGTCGGCCAGGATATGGTCGATCCGGGGCCCGATCCGCACCACCACGCCGTTGGTCTCATCAAAGAAGCCACGGGCTCCGTAGACGATGATGGCGATCGACAGGAAGAAGCCGACGACCACCACCAGAAGGGCCGCGGCCCCCGCGAGATGGCCGGGCAGGCTGGAGCGGGCCTCGATCCAGCGTTTGACGCCGTCGATCATGATCAGGAGGAAGATCGCCATCGCCAGCGGGGTGAGGATATCCGCCATCCAGTAGACGGCCGCGCCGACCACGACGACGGCCAGCGCCACCAGCGCGTTGCGGGCCACAGTGGAGGTCGGGACGGCGATCGGTGATTTCATGGGCATATGGTCAAGGTCTCCGCGAACCGCGTCAATCGCGCTTGAACCGCGAGCCCGACCGGTGGAGCATGAGCGCGCCCCCCATCCCGGAGTTCCCATGACCGACACCGGCGTCTTCCTCGGCCAGTCGCCCGACAAGCCCGAAATCCTGCTTTACGGCCGGGCCAACCGGCACGGCGTGGTCGCGGGGGCCACCGGCACGGGCAAGACGGTGACCCTGCAGATCATGGCCCAGGGCTTTTCGGACGCCGGCGTCCCGGTCTTCTGCGCCGACGTGAAGGGCGACCTGTCGGGCATCGCCCTGCCCGGGTCGCCGAACGAAAAGCTGCTGGCCCGCGCCCAGGGCATGGGACTGACGCTCGAGCCGAAGGCGGCGCCCGTCGTGTTCTGGGATCTGTACGGCCAGAGGGGTCATCCGATCCGCACCACCGTCAGCGAGATCGGGCCCCTGCTGCTGGCCCGCATGCTGAACCTGAACGAGGTGCAGGAGGGGGTGCTGTCGGTGCTCTTCCATGTCGCCGACAAGGAAGGCCTGCTGCTGCTGGATCTCGACGACCTGCGGGCCATGCTGGTCTATCTGGGCGAGAACGCCGAACGGATCGGACGTGAAGTCGGCAATGTGGCCCCGGCCTCGATCGCCGCCATCCAGCGCGCGTTGCTGCAGCTGGAACAACAGGGCGGCGGCGCCCTGTTCGGCGAGCCCGCCCTGCGACTGGAAGACATGTTGCGCACCGGTCTGGACGGTCGGGGGCAGGTCAATGTGCTGGACGCGACCCGGCTGATGAACAGCCCGCGTCTCTACGCCGCCTTCCTGCTGTGGCTGCTGTCCGAACTGTTCGAGCAACTGCCCGAGGTCGGCGACCCGGAGAAGCCGCGACTGGTCTTCTTCTTCGACGAGGCCCACCTGCTGTTCAACGACACCCCGGACGCCCTGCGCGAGAAGGTCGAACAGGTCGTGCGCCTGATCCGGTCCAAGGGGGTGGGCGTCTATTTCGTCACCCAGAACCCGGCCGACATTCCCGACACCGTGCTGGCCCAGCTGGGCAACCGCATCCAGCACGCCCTTCGCGCCTATACGCCCTCCGAACAGAAGGGTCTGAAGGCCGCCTCGCAGAGCTTCCGGCCCAATCCGGCCTTCGACACCGCCGAGTGCATCCAGGGCCTGGGCGTGGGCGAGGCGCTGGTTTCGACACTGGACGAGAAGGGCGCGCCCAATGTCGTCGGCCGCACCGCCATTCGTCCGCCCGCCTCGCGACTGGGTCCGGCGACGGACGCCGAACGCGCCCAGATCATGGGGTCGAGCCCCGTGCGGGGGCTTTACGACACCATCGTGGATCGGGAATCCGCAGCCGAAATCCTGGCCGCCCGGCGGGGCGAAGCCGATCAGGCCGCCGCCGACGCCAGGCTGGCCGAAGCGAAAGCCAGGGCGGACGCCGCCGCCGCCAAGGACGCCGGGAAGGCCGCCGCCGCACGCGAGAAGGAACAGGCGCGCATGCAGGCCCGGTACGAGCGGGAAGCCGCCCGCTCTCGCGCCCCGGCCCGTCGCTCGACGCGGGAGACGCCCGTGGAGGCCATGACCAAGTCGGTGCTGCGAACGGCGGGCTCGACCCTGACCCGGGAGTTGCTGCGGGGAATTCTGGGCGGGCTGAAGCGGCGCTAGGTCCGTCTATCGCCGCGGAACCAGCTTCCACATCCTGAGCGGATGCCGGACCGCGCCGGCTTCGGCGCCCGCCGCGTCGCCCCGGCCCATGTACAGGTCGGCGCGGACCGGTCCGCGAATGGCCGAGCCGGTGTCCAGAGCCATGACCAGCCCGCGATAGCTGCCGCGCGCGCCGGCCAGATTGCCGCCGTCAGCGCTGATCCAGACCAGATCACCGTAGCGCCACTGAGTCGGATCGACCGCGATGGAGCGTCGGGCGGGCAGGGGAACGCCCGCCGCGCCGGACGGGTCGCCCCCGTCATCCGGGTCCATGCGGAAGAAGATGTAGCGGGGGTTCAGGGCCATGACCGCCCGGGCCTCCGGTCCCCGATGCGCGCCCAGCCAGCCCCGGATCGCGTCGCCGGAGGTGCCGTTCTGCGGCAACAGCCCCTGCCGGACCATGGGGGTGGCGATGCCGACGAAGGTCTGGCCGTTGTCGGCGGCGTAGGACGCGCGCGCCTTCGAGCCGTCCTCGAAGGTCAGATAGCCGGAGCCCTGGATCTGCATGAAGAACAGATCCTCGGCCCGCATCCAGGCGAGGGGCCCGGTGGGCGGCGCGGCCTCGATTTCGGCCCGGGGCGGCAGGGTCTGGCCCCGACGCCAGCCGGCGGGCGCGGCCAGCACCGGCATGTCGAACTCGGCGGTCCGGACCCGGCTGGCCGCGTACTCCGGCGCGAAATAGGAGGTCAACAAACCGGGGCGGCCGTCCGGGGTCTGCTGCTCGACGACGGTGAACCCGGCTTCGAGGAAGGCGCGCGCCATGGAGGGGGTGACGGGACGCGACGTCCGGCGGAGATGCATGGCCCGGTCGCACTGGGTGCGCGTGCCCGGATCGCGTGAGACCCGGCAACCGTCGGCGAAGGCGTTGAAGGCCGCCAGATGGTCCTCCTCGTCCCAGCCGGGCAGGGTCGCCGGACTGATGCCGACGACCGGTTCGGGGCGAGGAGCGGGCGGGGGCTCGACGGGGCCCGTCGGTTCCGGCCGGGTCGGCATCGAGGGCTCGGGCGCCGGCGCGACAGGCGGCCGGGTGGCGCAGCCCGCCAGAAGCGTCACCATAAGGGCGAGAACCGCGCCCTGAACATTCACGGCGCGGTGGGCGGACATGCTCAGGCCGTCGCCGGCTCGGTCCGGGCCAGCACCCAGTTCGGATCACTGGCGCCCAGGGTGCGCTGGAAGGTCCAGACCTCGGCCACCCGGCGCTCGTCGGTCTGCTCTTCCAGGGAGGCGTCGGCGGCCTTCACGCGGCTGCGCAGCTCGGCCAGGAAGCGGACCTTGGCGATGGCGAGGTTCTCTTCCGCCGTCGCCAGCTCCAGATCGGCCCGGGCGGGGTGCACGAATTCCACGGTCTCGGACTCGCCCCGCGCCTCGCGCGCCGCGATCCCGCCCTCGAACGACGCCATGACCGTCGGGGTCAACAGCGGCTTCAACGTCTCACGATCCCCCGCGGCATAGGCGCGGACGATGCTTTCATGAGCGGCGCGCGCGCCCTCCAGGAAACGAACCGGGTCGAACGCCGGATCACGGGCCTTGAGGCCGGCGATCGAGGCCAGGGTCACGGCGTCCAGAACATTGCGCCCCTGCGGACTGGCCGGATCAGCCGATCCGTTCGGCGCCGGCGGCTGGGCCCGGGCATCCTCCTCCGGCTGACGACCGACCTTCTTGCCCAGCACATTGTACAGCTGGAACAGGACGAAGGCCGCGATGACGGCGAAGATGACGATCTGGACCTGAACCGGGGGCACGGGACATCCTTGACTGGCGCCGGCGAGTGGCGCGGAACATGACGATTACGGGCTGATATAGGGCCACGCAAGGCGCGCCGCCGCCCCCTTTCGGCGAGCGTCGTTGCCGCAGGGGGGCTCACATGGTAGTCGCCGCGCCTTCCGGGCCTTCGCCCGCCCCACAATTCCAGGCAGACCTTCCGCCCATGACCGACGCCGCTCCGCCCGCCGACGCCACCCCTGCCGCGACCGACGGCCAGCCCCAGGGCCCGGGTTTCCGCATCGTCGCCCAGTATGTGAAGGACCTGTCCTTCGAGAACCCGAAGGCGCCGGACAGCCTGCGCATCGACGGCAAGCCGGCGATCGACATGGGCGTCGAAATGAACGCTTCGGGCCGCCAGGACGGCCTGTTCGAGGTGGAGCTTCGCCTGTCGATCAAGGCCTCGACCGACACCCTGGCCGTCTTCCACGTCGAACTGGTCTACGGCGGCCTGTTCGCCCTGCAGGGCGTGTCGGAGCAGGACATCGAGCCGATGCTGCTCATCGAATGCCCGCGCTATCTGTTCCCGTTCGCCCGCGAGATCATCGCCCGGGCGACCTCGGACGGCGGCTTCTATCCGCCCTTCATGCTGGACCCGATCGACTTCGCCGCCATCTACATGTCGCGCCAGGCCCAGATCGCCCGCGGCCCGGCCGAAACCGGTCAGGCCTGAGCGGGGACCGGGGATCAGGGATTATTCGGTCAGCGAGGCCGGAGATCGTGACCTGATCCCCCATCCCTGTTCCCTGGTCCCTTCAAAAGGCGTCCGTCAGGCGGCGGGCGCCTTTTCCATATCCAGCCCGTAGCCCTCCCACAGGGAGTGGTCTTTCAGATTGGCCTTCAGAAACTCGAGATGGGCGGCCCGTTCCGTCTCGGTCGACCGGGGCGAAAGCGGGCGGGGGCGGGCGCCCACGGCCGCCGCGATGACCGGACCCGCCGCCGCCGTGACACGGGCGGCCGACAGATCCAGACGCCGCTCCTTGCCGCCGCGAAGCTCCAGATAGACCTCGGCCAGAAGACGGGCGTCGATCAGGGCGCCGTGGAAGGTCCGGTCGGCCAGGCTGACCTTGAACCGCTTGCACAGGGCGTCCAGCGAATTGGGCATGCCCGGAAACTTCTTCTGGGCCAGCTGCAGGCTGTCGATCCAGCGATCCGCGTCGAACACCGGATGTCCGCAAAGCCGGAACTCGGCGTCGATGAAATTGCGGTCGAACTGGGCGTTGTGGGCGATAATCGGGGCGTCCCCGATGAACGCGACCAGATCCGCGACGATCGCGGCGAATTTGGGCGCATCCTTCACCTTCTCGTCGGTGATGCCGTGCACCCGGGTCGAGTCCGGCGGGATCAGGCGCTCGGGGTGGACGAGGGTGTGGTAGGTGCGCCCGGTGGGCAGGAGGTCCATCAGCTCGATACAGCCGACCTCGATCAGCCGGTCGCCCGTTTTCGGGTCAAAGCCGGTGGTTTCGGTATCCAGAACGATCTCGCGGGACATGGGCCCTTAATGGGGTCGTTCGGCGGTTTCCGGAAGGGTCCGGCGCGGCGGCGTCCACCCTTCGGACAGGACTGTCCCCACGATTTCGTCCACCTGCCGCCGCGCGACCTCCAGCCCCTGGCCGGTGTCGACCACGAAGTCGGCGCGCGCGCGCTTTTCGGCGTCCGGCGTCTGGCGGGCGAGGATGGCTTCGAACCGCTCCCGGGTCATGCCGGGACGGGCCAGAACCCGGGCGGCCTGAACGTCCGGCGGGGCGCTGACCACCACCACCGCGTCGACCGCCGCATCGCCGCCGGTCTCGAACAGGAGAGGGATGTCCAGGACCGCCAGCTTCACGCCCCTCTCGCGCGCCGCGACGAGATCATCGGCGCGCCCCTGGGCCACCAGCGGATGAACGATCGCCTCCAGTCGTCTGAAGGCCTGATCATCACGGCCCAGGGCCTCGGCCAGGCGCGTGCGGTCCACAGCTCCGTCGACGACGACCCCCGGGAAGGCGGCGCCGACAGGCTCCACCGCCGCTCCCTCGCGTGCATAGAGGCGATGCACGGCCTCGTCCGCATTCCAGATCAGGGCGCCGCGATCAGCGAACAGGGCCGTCGTCGTCGACTTGCCCATGCCGATGGAGCCCGTAAGGCCGAGCAGGATCATCCGGCCTCTCCCAGCCGCGCCAGGGCGGCGGCGCGGACATCCACCGGCGGAGGGGCGAGGCCGAACAGGGCCTCGAACGACGGTCGGGCCTGACCGATCAGCATGGCGAGACCATCCACCGTCGTCAGGCCCCGGGCGCGGCCGGCGGCCAGGAAGGGCGTGATCAGGGGCCTGTAGGTCATGTCCATCAGGACGGCGTCGACCCGCAGGGCCCCAATGTCGATCTCCGGTCTCACGCTCAAGGCGTTGACGACGAGGGCGGCGTTCTGCAGGGCCTCCGGCCCGGCGACCAGACTGCCAAGCTCCGAGGCCAGGGTCTCGGCGCGGGCGCGGGTGCGGTTCAGGACGGCGACTTCGGCCCCGGCGCCTTTCAGAGCCACGACCGCCGCCCGGGCCGCGCCGCCCGCGCCCAGCACCACCACAGGGGCGCCCTCCGGATCAAAAGTCGGGGCCTGTTCGGACAGGGCCAGCATCAGGCCCTGCCCATCCGTGCTGTCGGCGGACAGACGATCCCCTTCAAAAACCAGCAGGTTGGCCGAGCCGCAGGCGCGGGCCGCCGGGCTGACGTCATCGGCCAGCGCCAACGCCTGCGCCTTGAACGGGGCGGTGACATTCAGACCGCGAAGACTTCCGCCCCGTCCGTTCGAGATCAGGTCGGCGAACCCGGCTTCGTCCGCAGGGCCGAAGGCCTCGTAGCGGGCGTCAAGACCGGCCGCCTCGATCCACAGGCCGTGAAGAAGGGGACTGAGAGAATGGCTGATCGGTTGGCCGGCGACCCCGGCGCGAACGGTCATGCGACCAGCACTCCGACCCGTCGCAACTCGGCCAGGACCGGCCACAGCGGCATGCCCAGAACCGTGAAATAGTCCCCGTCGATCCGGTCGAACAACTGCGACCCCATCCCCTCCAGCTTGTAGGCGCCGACGCTGGACAGGAGACCGTCCCCTTCATGCGCGAGATAGGCGTCGAGGAAGGCGTCCGAGAAATCTCGCACCTGCATCTCTGCGGTATCGACGCCGGACCAGACGATCCGACCATTCCGGGCCAGGGCGGCGCCGGCGTGGAGATGATGGACCCTGCCGCGCATCGCCGACAGACGGTCCCGGGCCTCCTCCAGACTTCCGGCCTTGGAGATCAGCCCCCCGTCGAACGCCAGGGTCTGGTCCGCGCCCAACACCCAGGCGTCGGAATCATGGCGCGACACGGCCAGGGCTTTCACCCGCGCCAATTCCACGGCGAGGCCGGCCGCATCGGCCGGGTCGTGCCGTACCTTGACCGCGTCCTCGTCCACATCCGCGACCTGCACGGCGAAGGGGACGCCGGCGTTCTCCAGCATGGCGCGGCGCGCGGCGCTTTTCGACGCCAGGATCAGGCGTTCATCCCGGTTCACCAGCCCGCTCCCATACGGTGGGTCCGACGCTCGTTCAGCACATTGATGATGGCGGCGGCGGTCTCCTCGACCGAGCGGCGGGTCACATCGATCACCGGCCAGCCCCGGCGCTCAAAGGCGCGACGGGCCTTCACGGTCTCATCCCGCACCGAGTCATGGTCGACATAGGACGACGCCCGACTGGCGTTCAGACCGTCCAGCCGGTTGCGGCGGATCTGGACCAGACGGTCCGGCGACACGGTCAGACCGATCACCAGCGGATTCTTGAGTTGGGTCAGTCGCTCCCCGTCTTCCTGTCCGGGAACCAGGGGAACATTGGCCGCGCGGATCCCCCTGTGCGCCAGATAGATGCAGGTCGGGGTCTTCGAGGTCCGGCTGACGCCGCAGAGAATGACGTCGGCGGTCTCCAGCTGTTCGGCCGTCCCCTGGCCGTCATCATGGGCCATGGCGAAGTCGAGCGCGGCGATCCGGTCGAAATACTCGTTGCTCAGCGCATGCTGGGCCCCGACCCGGGGCGCGAGGGCGGCGCCGAGATAGCGGGAAAGCACGGTCTCGAGCGGATCGAGAGCGGCGATCTGGGGCATGTCCAGCCTGCGGCATCCCTCTTCCAGTTGATCCCGGAGTTCCCGGTCGACGAGGGTGTGGAGCACCACGCCCGGCGCCGCGGCGATTTCCTCCAGAACCCGCTCCATCTGCCGTTCCGAGCGAACCAGGGCGTAGATGTGCTCGATCGGGATCACGCCGTCGAACCGGGCGACGACCGCCTTGGCCATGGCGTTGAGGGTCTCGCCGGTCGAATCCGAAACCAGATGCACATGGAAATAGGTCGCCAGCCTTGAGGCGCCGGGCGGACGGGCCGGGCTCATCCGCGCGCGCTCCGGTCCGTCAGACTCTTCGGGATAAGCGGTCCGTTCAACGGGGACTCCTGTGGAAAGGCCGGGGCGCCGTTCGGTTCATGAGCCGGCGCCGATCTCTATAGCGGTCCCCGTCCGGGGTCGCGAGCGGGATGAAGGTGGATACCGGTCCCGGTCTGTCCGCCGGTCATCCACCGGTCGCCCGGTTTCCCGCACCGGCTTGTGGAGGAACATCGGTCGCGCAAAGCGGCGCCCAGACCCCGACGCGCCCTGCGGCCCGCAAACCGGCGCTGTTAAGGATCTGTTAAGGGTTATCCCCGGTATCGACAGGCGCCACCGGGTCTGTCGACCGCCCTGTGACTGAATCCCGACAAGCCGTCCGCGGACAGCCCTTTCCGGACGGGTTGTCCCCGTCATCCCCGGCCCAACCCACTTCCTTCCACCCTTTTCAAATTTGAATGTTTGGGAAGGGAAAGGGTGCGACACCGGCCCGGGCTTGAGCCTGTCCCCGCCCCCCGGTAAGCCGACGATCAAATGACGACCTCGAATGACACTCCCCTGTTCCTGAAAGCCCTGGCCGGGGAGACGACGGCTCGTCCTCCGGTCTGGTTCATGCGTCAGGCCGGGCGCTACCTGCCGGAATACCGGGCCCTTCGCGCCACGACCCCGGGTTTCATCGAGTTCTGCCACGATCCGGAGAAGGCCGCCGAGGCGACCCTGCAGCCGATGCGCCGGTTCGGCTTTGACGCCGCCATCGTGTTCGCGGACATCCTGCTGATCCCGCGGGCGCTGGGTCAGGACGTCTGGTTCGAGGCGGGCGAAGGCCCTCGGCTGGGCGAGATGCCGTCGGTCGAGGCCATGCGGGACAAGGCGACCGGGGCCGGTGAGGCCCTGTCGTCCATCGGTCAGACCCTGAGCCTGGTCCGGGAACAACTGAATCCGTCCAGGGCGCTGATCGGATTTGCGGGCGCGCCGTGGACGGTGGCGACCTATATGCTGGACGGCGTGGCCCGGACCATCGGCAAGGGCGAGCGGGCGCAGGCCCGGACCTATGCCTATGCCGAGCCGGAGAAGGTCGCGGCGGTTCTCGACGTTCTGGTCGAGGCGACCGCCCACTATCTGAAAATGCAGGCCGACGCCGGAGCGCAGACCCTGAAGATCTTCGAGAGCTGGGCCGAGGGCCTGCCGGACGATCTGTTCGAAAGCCTGGTCCTGCAGCCGCACATCAAGCTGGTGAAGCGGGTGCGCGAACTGGGCGTGACCACGCCCCTGATCGGTTTCCCCCGTGGCTCGGCGGCGCTGGCCGAGCGGTATGCCCGCGAGGTCGAGGTGCAGGGCGTGGCGCTGGATACCGCCTGTCCGCTGCCGGTCGGTCAGGCTGTGCAGAAGATCAAAACCATCCAGGGCGCGCTGGATCCCCTGCTGCTGCGCGCCGGCGGGCCGCTGCTGGACAAGCGGGTGGACCAGTTGCGCGAGGCCTGGGGGCAGGGGCCGTGGATCTTCAACCTCGGCCACGGGATCATGCCCGATGTGCCGATCGCGCACGTCGAGCAGGTTCTGAAGCGGATCGGCGCGCAGTGACCGAGGTCGTGGGGAGCAGGCTGAAGGGCCGCCGCATCGCCGTCGTCCTGTTCAATCTGGGCGGGCCGGACGGTCAGGCTTCGGTGAAGCCCTTCCTGTTCAACCTGTTCAACGATCCGGCCATCATCGGCCTGCCGGGCCTGTTCCGGACGCCGCTGGCGAAACTGATCTCCAGCCGTCGTGAGACGAGCGCGCAGGCCAACTACGCCCTGATGGGCGGCGGTTCACCCCTGCTGCCCGAGACCCGGAAACAGGCCGACGCGCTTGAAGCCGTGCTGCGCGCCCGTTTGCCCGGCGATGAGGTGAAGGCCTTCATCGCCATGCGGTACTGGCATCCGCTGACCGATCAAACAGCCACTGAGGTGGCCGCCTTCGGGCCGGACGAGATCGTGCTGCTGCCGCTGTATCCGCAGTTCTCGACCACGACGACCGAAAGTTCGCTCAAGCGCTGGAACGAGGTCTATGCCGGATCAGGCGTCAGCCGCACCGTCTGCTGCTGGCCGGAAGCGCCGGGCTGGGTCTCGGCGCAGGCGGAGCTGATCAAGGGCAAGCTGGCCGAGGCCGGGGACAAGGCCGTGCGGGTCCTGTTCTCGGCCCACGGCATCCCCGAGGTTCTGGTCGAGAAGAAGGGCGATCCCTATCAGGAGCAGGTCGAGAGCACCTGCGCCGCCGTGGCGGCTGCTGCGGATCTGACCGACTGGGCCATCTGCTACCAGAGCCGGGTCGGGCCGATGAAATGGCTGGGGCCGTCGACCATTGAGGCGCTGGAACAGGCCGCGAAGGACGGTGTCGGGACGGTGGTGGTTCCCATCGCCTTCGTTTCGGAACACGTCGAGACCCTGGTCGAGCTGGATATCGAGTACGGCGAGCTGGCGCACGGCCTGGGCGTTTCGCCCTATCTGCGCGTGCCGGCGGTCGGTGTAATGCCGGCCTTCATTGAGGAACTGGCCGGGGCGGCCGTCGGGGCGCTTGCGCGAACCGGCGTCGCGCCGCACGGTCCCGGTTGTCGCGCGGACTGGAAGGCCTGTCCGCGCACCTGCGAGCGGAGAGCGGCGTGAACACCTATGACGTGGTCCGGGGTCTGCACATCCTGGCGGTGATCGCCTGGATGGCGGGCATGCTCTTCCTGCCGCGCCTGTTCGCCTATGACGCCGAACAGAACGCCAGGGCCGAGCCGCTGAAGAGCGAGATGCAGGGCCTGCTGCGGACGTGGCAGACCCGCCTGCTGCGCATCATCATCAACCCGGCCATGATCCTGGCCTTCATCTTCGGCGCCTGGCTGTTCTGGCTGCGCAGCGGAGAGGGGGCGGACTGGAGCTTCGCCCATCAGCCGTGGATGGTGACCAAGCTGGTCGGGGTCTTCCTCCTGGCCGGCTGGCACGGCTTCCTGGCCGGGCAAAGGAAGAAGATCGCCGCCGGGACCTCGAAATACTCCGGGAAGTTCTGGCGCATGACCAACGAGATCCCCTTCGTCCTGGCCATCATCATGGTGCTGTCGGTGACGACGGAGTGGACGCTGGGGTAGGACCCCACCCGTCCTCGCTGCGCTCTCCCTCGCCACGTCGGGGGAGGGAGAAGGCTGCAGCGATGCTTGACCTGACCCCCGGAAGCATGGTTTCGCTGAACGCGAACCGGTCCTGGCCCTCTGCCGGACGGTCCCTCTCTCCTCGCGATGCCTGCCGGATCGACCCTGCGGGACCCCATCGCACCTCCTGCCGGCCGCAAGGCCAACATCGCCAGCCGGACCCGACCTCGCGCCGCGAGCGTGCGGGCCTGCACGCCAAGAAGACGAAGACCCATGACCGACGTCCGCGACACCGATCCGACCGCGCCCGAGACCGAAACCCCGGAGACCGCCTCAAACGAGGTCTCCGCCGCCGACCTGCCGATGGTCGACCAGGAGGCTGACGAGGACGAGGACGGCGAGCCGATCGTCCCGAACGGCCGCATCACCCTGGCCGAGCTGAACGCCAAGACGCCGGAAGACCTGGTCGCCTTCGCCGAGGGCCTGGAGGTCGAGAACGCCTCGAACCTGCGCAAGCAGGACCTGCTGTTCGCCATCCTCAAGGCCCTGGCCGAGGAAGAGGTCGAGATCATCGCCGACGGCGTGCTGGAAATCCTGCCGGACGGCTTCGGCTTCCTGCGCAGCCCGGACGCCAACTATCTTCCGGGTCCGGACGATATCTACGTTTCGCCGTCGCAGATCCGCCGCTTCGGCCTGCGTTCGGGCGACACCATCCACGGCGCCGTCCGCGGCCCGCGCGAGGGCGAGCGCTACTTCGCCCTGCTGAAGGTCGACACGATCAATCTGGAAGACCCGGAACTGGTCAAGACCAAGGTCCTGTTCGACAACCTGACCCCGCTCTATCCCGAAGAGCGGATCCACATGGAGATCCAGGACCCGACCCTGAAGGATCGCTCGGGCCGGGTCATCGACATCGTGGCCCCGCTCGGCAAGGGCCAGCGCTGCCTGATCGTCGCCCCGCCGCGCGTCGGCAAGACGGTCATGCTGCAGAACATCGCCAAGTCGATCGAGAAGAACCATCCGGAAGTCTTCCTGATCGTCCTGCTGATCGACGAGCGTCCGGAAGAAGTGACGGACATGCAGCGCACGGTGAAGGGCGAGGTCATCGCCTCGACCTTCGACGAGCCGGCCACCCGCCACGTCGCCGTCGCCGAAATGGTGATCGAAAAGGCCAAGCGCCTGGTCGAGCACAAGAAGGACGTGGTGATCCTGCTGGACTCAATCACCCGTCTGGGCCGCGCCTACAACGCCACCGTCCCGTCGTCGGGCAAGGTGCTGACCGGCGGTGTCGACGCCAACGCCCTGCAGCGTCCGAAGCGCTTCTTCGGCGCCGCGCGGAACGTGGAACAGGGCGGTTCGCTGACCATCATCGCCACCGCCCTGATCGACACCGGCTCGCGCATGGACGAGGTGATCTTCGAAGAGTTCAAGGGCACCGGTAACTCGGAAATCGTCCTGGACCGCAAGGTCGCGGACAAGCGCATCTTCCCGGCCATCGACGTGCTCAAGTCGGGCACCCGCAAGGAAGACCTCATCACGCCGAAGGACCAGCTGGCCAAGACCTATGTCCTGCGCCGCATCCTCAACCCGATGGGCCCGCAGGACGCGATCGAGTTCCTGCTCGACAAGCTGCGCCAGTCGAAGAACAACGCCGACTTCTTCCAGTCGATGAACACCTGATCCGCAGCCGCGGACCGGATACGGAAAGGGCCCCGGAGCGATCCGGGGCCCTTTCTGTTTCAGGGGATCAGCAACGTCGAGCCCGTCGTCTTCCGCCCGGCCAAAGCCTCATGCGCCTGACGCACTTCCGCCAGCGGGAAGGTCTGGCCGATCTCGACCTTCACGGCGCCGGAGCGGATGACGGCGAACAGGGCGGCGGCGCTGGCGTCGAGCTCTTCCACCGTGGCGACGTAGTCGAACAGGGTGGGGCGGGTGACGTAGAGGGAGCCGCCGCGCGAGAGGCGCAGCGGATCGAACGGCGGCACCGGGCCGGACGCATTGCCGAACAGGACCAGGGTTCCGCGCCGTTTCAGACTGGCCAGCGAGGATTCGAAGGTCGACTGGCCGACGGAGTCATAGGCGACGGCCACGCCCCGGCCTTCGGTGATCTCCCTCACACGCGCGGCCACGTCCTCGCGGTCATAGAGGATGGCGTGGTCGCTGCCGTGGGCCCTGGCGAGCTCGGCCTTGCCCTCGGACCCAACCGTGCCGATGACGGTGGCGCCCAGCGACTTCGCCCATTGGCCGAGGATCAGGCCGACCCCGCCGGCGGCGGCGTGGAGCAGGATCTCATCACCCTGTTTCACGTGAAACGCGCGGTTGATCAGGAACTCGGCGGTCATTCCCTTGAGCATGACAGCGGCCGCGACCTCCAAGCTGATGTCGTCCGGCACGGCGACCGCGGCCGTCTCGGGCATCAGGTGGAACTGGCTGTAGGCGCCGACCGGGGCAGTGGCGGTGGCGACGCGGTCGCCGACCTTGAAGCGGGTCACGCCTTCGCCGACCGCCTCGACAACGCCTGCCGACTCTTTTCCGAGACCGGAGGGGAGGGGCAGGGGGTAGAGGCCGGTCCGCTGGTAGATGTCGATGAAGTTCAGCCCGACCGCGACGTTGCGGATGAGGATTTCACCCGGCCCGGGGGAGGGGACGGGGACCTCGACCAGCTCCAGAACCTCGGCCCCGCCATGATGATCGAAACGGACGGCGGACTGGGTCGAGGGGAAGGACATGCTCGGGTTCCTTTGGCAGGCCGGATTGGTCTAGGACTGTCCCTGACAGATTGGAGCGATCCCATGAAAATCAACGTCGAGATCGACTGCACCCCCGCAGAGGCGCGCGCCTTCCTGGGCCTGCCGGACGTGACCCCGCTGAACGACGCCATGGTCGCCGAGATGCAGAAGCGGATGGCGGCCAATGTCGCCGCCATGCAACCCGAGGAGCTGATGAAGACCTGGACCAGCTTCGGCCTTCAGGCCCAGGACCAGTTCCGCCGCCTGATGGAAGGGGCGGTGGGCGCCGCCAAGTGACCGACACCATCTTCGCCCTCGCCACCCCGCCCGGCCGGGGGGCGATCGCCATTGTGCGGCTGAGCGGTCCGGGCACGGACGCGGCCCTGGCCGGCCTGGGCGCCGGCGGACTGAAGGCGCGGATGGCCTCGCTGCGAACCCTGACCCATGAGGGGCGGGCGGTCGATCAGGCGCTGGTGCTGCGCTTCCCGGGACCGAATTCCTACACCGGCGAGGACTGCGCCGAACTGCATCTGCACGGTGGACGGGCGGTGGTCGAGGCGGCGTCGAGGGCGCTGGTTGGTCTCGGCCTGCGTCCCGCCGATCCGGGCGAGTTCACGCGTCGGGCGTTCGAGAATGGACGCATGGACCTGGCCCAGGCCGAGGCCGTCGCTGACCTGATCGACGCCGAGACGACGGCGCAGGCGGCGCAGGCCCTCGGGCAGTTGGACGGAGCCCTGGGCGCCGCCTATGCCGGCTTCCGCCGTGATCTGCTCAAGGCCCTGGCCCTGGTCGAGGCCGAGATCGATTTCCCCGACGAGGAGGTGCCGGACAATCTGGCCCGCACGGCCGGGCCGGTTCTGGACGGATTGATCGCCGACCTGAAGGGCGCGCTGGCGGACGCCGGGCGCGGCGAGCGGGTGCGCGAGGGCTATCGCATCGTCCTGATCGGCGAGACCAATGCGGGCAAGTCGTCGTTGTTCAATGCGCTGGTCGCGCGCGAGGCGGCGATCGTCACCCCCATCGCGGGGACGACGCGCGACGTGCTGGACGCCGATCTCGTCATCGGTGGATACGCGGTGACCCTGTCCGACACGGCGGGCCTGCGCGACAGCGACGATCCGGTCGAGGCCGAAGGCGTGCGCCGGGCGCGGGTCCGGGCCGAGCAGGCCGAACTGCGTCTCTGGGTCCGGGCGCCCGGTGATGTGGACGGGGTGGCGGCGGCGTATGCGCGACCGGGCGATCTGGTCGTTCTGACCAAGGCCGATCTCGGCGCGGCGTCCGTGGATGACCGCGAAGCCCTGATCGTCAGCACCACGACGGGGGAGGGGATGGCGGCGCTGCACGACTGGATCGCCGCCCGCCTCGCCCGAGATCTGTCCGGCGCCGACTTCCCGGCGGTCACCCGCGAACGCCACCGCCGTCGTCTGGAGGAGGCGCTGGCGTCGGTCGAGGCCGGGCGGCGCGCGCTTGATCTGGCGCCGGAAATGGCGGGCGACGACCTCCGTCGCGCGGCGGAGGCGCTGGCCCGGGTCACGGGATCGATCGGCGTCGAGGATATTCTGGGCGAGGTCTTCTCGACGTTCTGCATCGGGAAGTGAGCTGACCTGACCCCTCCACCATGCTCCGCCCGAGGGCTTCGCATGGTCCCCCTCCCCAGCTTCGCTGGAGAGGTGATGGCTCGCACTCACCTCTCCATGTAGTGGGGAGGTGGCTCGACGACGAAGCCGGAGAGACGGAGGGGTTGTTTCACGTGAAACACCGCCACGGCGCCGGTGGAAAAACCGGTCCGTTTCGACTATGTCCCGGCGATGAAATCCTTTGATGTCATCGTCATTGGCGGCGGGCACGCCGGGTGCGAGGCCGCGGCCGCGTCGGCGCGGACCGGCGCGCGCACCCTGCTGCTGACCCAGAAGCTCGAGACTGTGGGCGAGATGTCCTGCAACCCGGCCATCGGTGGTCTGGGCAAGGGCCACCTCGTGCGGGAGATCGACGCCCTGGATGGCGTCATGGGACGCCTGGGCGATGTGTCCGGCATCCAGTTCCGCCTGCTGAACCGCTCGAAGGGGGCGGCGGTGCAGGGCCCGCGCAGTCAGATCGACCGCCGGCTGTATCGCGAGGCGATGCAGGCCGAACTGGCGCAGACCCCGAACCTTGAGCTGATGGCCGGTACGGCGGAAAGTCTGATCCGCGACGGCGACCGGGTGACCGGCGTGGTCACCGAGAGTGGCGTGGCCCTGTCGGCCGGCGCGGTCGTGCTGACGACCGGCACCTTCCTGAACGGCGTCATTCACAAGGGCGACGAACGCACGCCCGCCGGCCGGCACGGCGAGGCGCCGTCGACCGGTCTGGCCGCCGACCTCTACGGCGCCGGTCTGCAGATGGGACGGCTGAAGACCGGCACCCCGGCGCGGCTGGACGGGCGCACCATCGCCTGGGACCGACTGGAGCACCAGGCGGCGGATGAGCAGCCCGTGCCGTTCAGCTTCCTCACCGATCGGATCGAGGTGCCCCAGATCACCTGCGGCGTGACCCACACCACGGAAGAAACGCATCGGATCATTGCTGAAAACCTGGGGGAGAGCGCCGTCTATGGCGGTCACCTGTCGGGGCGCGGCCCCCGTTACTGCCCGTCCATCGAGGACAAGGTGGTGCGGTTCGCCGACAAGACCTCGCACCAGATCTTCCTCGAGCCGGAGGGACTCGACGATCCGACGGTCTACCCGAACGGCATTTCGACTTCTGTGTCCGACGCGACCCAGCTGGCCTTCCTGCGGACCATTCCGGGTCTGGAAGAGGTCGAGGTGTTCCGCTTCGGCTACGCCATCGAATACGACTATGTCGATCCGCGCGAACTGACCCCGGCGCTGGAAGTGAAGAAGCGCCCGGGCCTCTATCTGGCCGGCCAGATCAACGGCACGACCGGCTACGAGGAGGCGGGGGCGCAAGGCCTGATGGCCGGGCTGAACGCCGCGCGCGCCGCGGCCGGACAGCCGCCGATCATCTTCGGCCGCGACCAGGCCTATATCGGAGTGATGATCGACGATCTGGTCACCAAGGGTGTGACCGAGCCCTACCGGATGTTCACCAGCCGGGCCGAGTATCGGCTGACCCTGCGGGCCGATAACGCCGACCAGCGCCTGACGCCGCTGGGCATCGCAGCGGGCGTTGTCGGGGCGCGCAGGGCCGCAGCTTTCGCCAGCAAGGCCGCCGAGCTGGCGGCGGCGACCGCTGTTTCACGTGAAACCCTGTTCACGCCCAAGGAAGCGGGTGCGCTCGGCATCCGGGTGAACGCCGACGGCCAGCGGCGGTCGATCCGGGACCTTCTGTCCTTCCCGGACGTGACGCTGGACACCTTCCTGCCGGTTCGCCCCGGGATCGCCGACTGGTCTCCGCAGGTCCGCGAGCAGATCACCATCGATGCGGGCTATGCCGGTTATCTGGACCGCCAGGCCGCCGACGCCGAAGCCCTGCGTCGGGAGGAGGCCCTGGCCCTGCCGGTGGACCTCGACTACGCCGCCATCGGCAGCCTGTCGAACGAGGTCAAGGAGAAGCTGATCCGCGTCCAGCCCCGAACCCTCGGGCAGGCGGGTCGGATCGAGGGCATGACGCCGGGCGCCCTGACGGCCCTGTTGTCGCATGTGAAGAAGGCGAAGGCTGACGCGTGAGTACCTATGATGCGGCCGCCTTCCAGGCGGAGTTCAACGCCACGCCGGCGCAGATGGGCGATCTGGAGCGGTTCGTCGTCCGGCTGACCGAGGCCAATGCGGTGATGAATCTGATCGGGCCGGATACGCTTCCGGACGTCTGGGGGCGACATTTCCGGGACTCGGCCCAACTGCTGGACATGGCGCCGGGGGCGAAGACCTGGGCGGATCTCGGAGCGGGGGCGGGTTTCCCGGGCGTCGTGCTGGCCATCATGTTGAAGACCGATCCCAGGTCGCATGTCTGGTTGATCGACAGTCTCGGCAAGCGGTGCCGCTTCCTGCAGGAGGTGGTGGATGCGCTGTCGCTGCGGGCGACAGTCATCAATGGCCGCGCGGAGGAGAACGCTGTGACGGTGAACGTCGTCACGGCGCGCGCGGTGGCGCCGATGGAGAAACTCCTCGGCTATGCACAGCCTTATCTACAACGTGGCGCACAGGGGCTGTTCCTGAAGGGGGAAAAGGCCGAGCTCGAGGTGGCAGAGGCCCGCCGGGTCTGGCATTTTGACTCCGACCTCTTCGTCTCGCGCAGTGATCCGCGCGGCCGTATCGTATCCGTCCGGAGCCTCCGCCGTGCGCGCTGAGAAAAAGACCCGCGTCCTCGCCGTTTCCAATCAGAAGGGCGGGGTGGGCAAGACGACCACGGCCATCAACCTGGGCACCGCCCTCGCCGCGATCGGCGAAAAGGTTCTGATCGTCGACATGGACCCGCAGGGCAATGCCTCCACCGGCCTGGGTGTTCCACGTGAAACACGCCGGGTGACCATCTATGACGTCGTTGTGGACGGGCGTTCGGTTGATGACGCCGCCGTTCAGACCACGGTCCCGGGCCTGCACATCATTCCGGCCGACGCCGACATGTCGGGCGTGGAGATCGAGCTGGGCCATGCAGACCGCCGCTCGTTCCGCCTGCGGGACGCGCTGGCGGCGCAAGGCCGTGACGGTCAGACCCGGTATGACTATGTCCTGATCGATTGTCCGCCCTCGCTGAACCTTCTGACCCTGAACGCCATGGCGGCCGCCGACGCGGTTCTGGTTCCGCTTCAGTGCGAGTTCTTCGCGCTGGAGGGGCTGACCCAGCTGATGAAGACCGTCGAGATGGTGCGCCAGAGCCTGAACCCGGCGCTGGAGATTCAGGGTCTCGTCCTGACGATGTACGATCGCCGCAGCGCCCTGTCGGGGCAGGTGGCCAATGACGTGCGCAACCACTTCGGCGACAAGGTCTATGACAGTGTCATTCCGCGAAACGTGCGGGTGGCCGAGGCGCCGTCGTTCGGCAAGCCGGCGCTGATCTACGATCTGAAGTGCGCGGGAAGCCAGGCCTATCTGAAGCTTGCGCGTGAGGTGGTGGCGCGTGAGCGCAAGCGCCTGAAGCAGGCGGCCTGAGAAAATTAGAAGAACGGAATCAGTATTTTGAGCGAACGTCAGCGCGGCCTCGGCCGGGGATTGTCGGCCCTTCTCGGGGAGCAGGCCACCGAGGTCGTGGCGGTGGACGGTTCGCCGCCGCCCGCGGGCGTGCGGATCGTGCCGATCGAAAGCCTGAAGCCGAACCCGGACCAGCCCCGCAAGATCTTCACCCCGGAAATCCTCGAGGAGCTGTCGACCTCGATCCGGGACAAGGGCGTGCTGCAGCCGATCCTCGTGCGGTCGCAACCCGGTGAGGACGGGGTCTGGCAGATCATCGCCGGCGAACGTCGCTGGCGCGCCTCGCAGATGGCCCGCCTGACCGAGGTGCCGGTCGTCGTTCGTGAGATGGACGACGTCGAGGTCTTCGAGGTCGCGATCATCGAGAACGTCCAGCGCGCGGATCTGAACCCGCTGGAAGAGGCGGACGCCTATCGCCAGCTGATGAACCGCTTCGGCCGGACCCAGGACGCGGTCGCGGGCATCGTCGGCAAGAGCCGCAGTCATGTCGCCAACACCCTGCGCCTGCTGCAGCTGCCTGAAGAGGTGCTGGACTATGTGCGCGACGGCCGGCTGAGCGCCGGCCATGCCCGGGCCCTGATCAACACCGTCAACGCGGGGGATCTGGCCGACCAGATCGTGCGCGAGGGGCTGAATGTGCGTCAGGCCGAGGCCCTGGCCCGTCGTTCGGCGGAAGGGCCGAAGCCGGTCAGGCCGGGCGCGGCTCGCGCCGACGGCGAGGGCTCGGCCGACGTGGCCGCGCTGGAGCAGGATCTGGCCGACGCCCTCGGCCTGAAGGTTCAGCTGTCGGACAAGGGCGGCAAGGGTGAAATCACCATCCGCTACGGCACGCTGGAGCAGCTGGATGATCTCTGCCGCCGGCTCATGCGCGGCTGACGGCGGCGTGGCAGGGCCGGCGGACGAGGTTATTGATCTCTACAACCGCCGGGCCGCCGACTGGGATGCGGATCGGAGCCGCTCCCTGTTTGAGAGGCCTTGGCTGGACCGGTTTCTGATCCATGTCCCGCCTCAGGGACAGGTTCTGGACCTCGGCTGCGGCTCAGGCGAACCGGTTGCGCGCTATCTGATCGAACAGGGCCGGACGATAACGGGCGTGGATGCGGCGCCGGGCCTTGTCGACCTGTGCATCCAACGCTTTCCCGGGCACGACTGGATCATCGCGGACATGCGCGGGCTGGATCTGGGGCGGTCGTTTGACGGCCTGATCGCCTGGCACAGTGTCTTCCACCTCGATCCGGAAGCCCAGCGCGGGATGTTCGACGTTTATGCGCGGCATCTGAAGCCCGGCGGAGTCCTGATGTTCACCAGCGGTACGGAGGAGGGGGCTGTGATCGGTGAATGGCGCGGAGAGCCGCTCTATCATGGCAGTCTGTCGGTCTCGGCCTATCGCGCGGGGCTTAAGGCCGTCGGCTTCGAGGTTCTGGCCCAGGTCGAGAATGATCCGGACTGCGGCGGCGCCAATGTCTGGCTTGCCCTGCGCACCGGTGGCAGGATGGGCGAATGACCGAAAAGCCGAGCAATCCGACCGCTGAAGCGATGAAGAAGGCCCTCGCCGCCAAGAAGGCCGGCGCCGGGAAACCAGCCGCCAGCGGAGGTTTCAAGCCCGCCCAGCACGCCGAGAAGGTCAGCGCCCACCAGAGCGCCTCAGCCAACAAGCCGGCGTTCCGGAAGGCCTCGAAGCGGGGGTGACCGCACCCCTCCACGCCGTGGGGAGGTGGCTCGACGGCGTAGCCGGAGAGATGGAGGGGGCTACAGCCCCAGCCGCCGGGCCCGCGCGGCGATTTCAAGCAGCAGGCGTTCGGCGATGAGCTGGTCGGGAGAGCCGGTCGTTTTGGTGGCGACGTCGGCGGTGTTGACGCTGTCCAGAACCCTGTCGAGGTCCTCCAGACGCCAGTTGCGGGCCTGGCGCAGCATCTCCGCCTCCTGTTTCCAGAACACGCCGGCGGCCTTGGCGGCCTCCTTGGCGTTGGCGCCGTTCGCCTGGAGAATATTGATCCGCCTGAGTTTTCCGAGGTGGATCGACGCTTGTCTCACGGCCATGACGGGGCTCTCGCCCTCGGCGAAGGCGCGGCGGAGACCGGCCTGGGCCGGGCCGGGCCGACCGCCGAACGCCTGGATCGCGGCGTCCTGAAGCGAGGCGTCCGGCTCCACGCCCAGATGCTGTTCCAGTTCAGGGGTGTCGATGGTGCGGCCGCTGCCGGGACCGATGTAGAGGATCAGGCGTTCGATTTCCTGTCGCATCAGGCCGCGCTCGCGGGGCAGGCGGGACACGAAGCGATCGAGGGCGTCCTGGGTCAGGCCGACCTTGTCTCCGGCCAGGGCTTCCCGGGTCATCCGCGCCACATCACCGGTCTCATCCTCGTAGCAGGCGATGCCGACGGCGGCCTTGTCGGCCTCGGCGGCCTTGCGCAGGGCGGAGTCGCGACCCAGTGCACCCGCCTCGATGACCAGCATGCAGTCGGGGTTGAAGTCGCCGGCGGCGTGGCCTTTCAGCGCGGCGGCCAGCATCTTGTCGATGGAGGCCTTCTCGTTCGACAGGCGGACGCGGACCAGCCTCCGCCCGCCGATCATGCTGAGCGCGGTCAGGGCCTCGTCCAGCTTCGTCTCGTCGCCGTCGATGTCGCTGTCCGTGAGGACGGTGACGTTGAACGGATCGTTCAGGTCGGGCGTGATCGCCTTGCACAGGATTTCGGCCCGTTCGGCGACGCCGGACCGGTCCTTGCCGTGGATGACGGCGGCCCGGACCCCCTTGTCCGGGGCCTTCAGGAAGCGATCGACCTCGGGCCGCTTGGCGAGGATCACGGGTTGGACAGGACGCGAAGCAGGTCCAGCCGGATCAGGCGCGCCAGCTCGGCGGCCGCGCGCTCCTCGCCGTCCTGCTGGGCGGCGATGGCGGCATAGGGCTGGTCCGCCGCCGCATAGGTGGTGGTCACGGTCTCGACGCCGGTGACCGGATCACCGCCGGTCGAGGGGGTCAGGGTCCAGCTGCCGCGCACCGTCAGCTCATAACGGGTCGCGGTGTCATCGATCCGGCGGCCCAGGGGGCGGCGCGACTGTTCGATGGTCGTCTCGAGGCGCCACAGGGGCGGCCGGGAGCCGTCGCGGCCCAGCGCATCCTCAAGCTGCTCCCGCACGCGGTAGCCCAGACGGTCGTCCTGGGTGGTCACGGCGATACGCGACAGGGACCCGCCCGCGCCGGCGTCGCCGTACAGGGGCGTAAAGCCGCAACCCGACAGCAGGACCGACAGTCCCAGCGATGCGACAAGCGCGACGGCGGGGGCCCTCATCAGGCCACCACCACGTTGACGATGCGATCCTTGACCACGACGATCTTTCTCACGGTCAGACCCTCCAGACGCGCCTGCACATCCGGATCGGCCAGGACGATGGTCTCGACCTCCGCCGGCTCCAGCCCCCGGGCGACGCGGATTTCGCCGCGGCGCTTGCCGTTGACCTGGATGGGCAGGACGACCTCGTCATCAGCCGCCAGCGCCGGATCGTATTCCGGCCAGGGCGCGTCCAGGATCATCCCCTCTTCGCCCAGTCGCGTCCAGCCTTCCTCGGCCAGGTGCGGGGTGAAGGGCGCGACCAGTCGCAGCAGGGCCGACAGGGCCTGACGCCGGGCGTCGCCGCCCGCCTTCGGGTGATCGCGCACGGTGGCGACGAAGGCGTAGAGCTTGGCGATGGCCGAGTTGAAGCGGAAGCCGCTGATGCCTTCCGACACCGCCTTGATGGCCTTGTGAGTCTCGCGCAGCAGGGCGGCGTTCGCGTCAGCCTCGCCGGGGAAGGCGGGGTCGTAGCCGTCCACCTCGGCCCAGACGCGCTGGACGAAGCGGCTGGCGCCCTCGACGCCGCCGGGCGTCCACTGCACGTCCCGTTCCGGCGGGCTGTCGGACAGGACGAACAGACGACCGGCGTCGACGCCGTAGGTGTCGACGATCTCCTGCGGCGCGACCACGTTCTTCTTGGACTTCGACATCTTCTCGATGTCGCCGATGGTCAGGGCCGAACCGGTGGACAGGCGGGTGGCGACCCGCTTTCCGTCCACGGTCTCGAGCCGCACGTCGGTCGGCTCGACCCAGACCGGACGACCGACCTCGTCAACGCCGTCCGAATAGGTCTCGTGGACCACCATGCCCTGGGTGAAGAGGCCGGCGAAGGGCTCCTTGACGGTCATCAGGCCCGCATCCGACAGGGCGCGGCTGATGAAGCGGGCGTACAGCAGGTGAAGGACCGCATGCTCGACCCCGCCGATGTACTGATCCACCGGCAGCCACTTGTCCGCGGCCGCTTTCGAAATCGGCTCGGCCGCGGTCGGATCGGTGAAGCGGGCGAAATACCAGCTGGAGTCGACGAAGGTGTCGAGGGTGTCGGTTTCGCGGGTCGCATCACCGTGACACGACGGGCATTTGACGTGCTTCCACGTCGGGTGATGGTCCAGCGGATTGCCGGGCCGGTCGAAGGACACGTCCTTCGGAAGCTCCACCGGCAGGTCGGCGGCCGGAACGGCGCCGCACGACGGACAGTGGATCACGGGAATGGGACAACCCCAGTAGCGCTGCCGGCTGATGCCCCAGTCGCGGAGGCGATAGATGGTCGCGCCCTTGCCCTGTCCGGCCGCCTCCAGGCGGGTAATGGCCTCGGCCTTGGCGCTCTCCACGTCCAGTCCGTCCAGGAAGGCCGAGTGGAAGATGGCTCCCGGGCCGGTGTAGGCCTCGTCCACGACGCTGAAATCGTCACCGGCGTCTTCAGGTCTCACGACCGGGATGATCGGCAGGGCGTATTTGGTGGCGAACTCGAAGTCGCGCTGGTCGTGGGCCGGGCAGCCGAAGATGGCGCCCGAGCCATAGGTCGACAGGACGAAATTGGCGGCCCAGACCGGCACGGTGCGGTCGGGGTCGAACGGGTGCTGCACACGGATGCCCAGATCGACGCCCAGCTTCTCGGCCTTCTCGATGTCGGCCTCGCTGGTGCCCGAGCGGGCGCAGGTCTCGATGAAGGCCTGAACGTCCGGGCGATGCGCGGCGAGAGCCTTGGTCAGGGGGTGGTCCGCCGACAGGGCCAGGAAGCTGGCGCCGAACAGGGTGTCGGGGCGGGTGGTGTAGACCTCGATCGGATCGCGGGCGGGGTTGGGCTCTCCCTCCGGCGACGACGGCAGGACGTCGGGGGCCTCGACGATGTTCCACCACAGGGTCGCGCCGCGGCTCTTGCCGATCCAGTTCTCCTGCATCAGGCGAACCTTCTCGGGCCAGCGACCCTCCAGTTCCTTCAGGCCTTCGATCAGATCATCGGCGTAGTCCGTGATGCGCAGGAACCACTGGTTCAGCTTGCGCTTCTCGACCAGGGCGCCCGAGCGCCAGCCGCGACCGTCGACGACCTGCTCATTGGCCAGCACGGTGTTGTCGACCGGATCCCAATTGACCACCGAGTCCTTGCGATAGACCAGGCCGCGCTTGAACAGCTCGAGGAACCAGGCCTGCTGCTTGCCGTAATAGGCCGGGTCGCAGGTGGCGAATTCGCGGCTCCAGTCGAGCGACAGGCCCAGCAGCTTCAGCTGGTCGCGCATGTTGGCGATGTTCGACCAGGTCCAGTCGCCGGGGTGGATGCCGCGTTCGATGGCGGCGTTCTCGGCCGGCAGACCGAAGGCGTCCCAACCCATCGGATGCAGGACATCGAAGCCCTGCGCCCGCTTGGAGCGGGCCACCACGTCGCCCATCACATAGTTGCGCGCATGGCCCATGTGGATGTTCCCCGACGGGTAGGGGAACATCTCCAGCACATAGTATTTCGGCTTCCCGGTCCCTTCCGTCGGCGTGCGGAAAGCATCGGCGGCCGCCCAGCGGGCCTGCTGGCGGGGTTCTGCGGTCTTGGGCTCGTAGCGGGCCACGGTCATCCTTGAGGCTGCTCCTGAAGGACGCGGCCTAGAGGAGGCGGTGGTCGTCTGGAGTGAAGATTAGCCGGCGTTCTGGAGGTTGAGCTGGCGCGCCTTCGTCAGGATGGCGTTTTCCAGGTCGGTTTCCGTCTGGGCGGCCACCGGCGCGGCGACCCATTGGCCCTCGGCGTTGCGGACTTCCTTGGTGACGGTGACGTTCAGGGCGTCCGCGCGCAGGCGGGTGTCCAGAATGAAGACGGTCGCCTTGAAGCGCTCGTTCGGCGTCTGCGGGTCGGTGTACCAGTCATAATTGATCACCCCGCCCCACGGATCCGCATTCGCCAGCGGCATGAAGGCGAAGGTGTCGAGGGTGGCGCGCCACAGATAGGCGTTCACACCGATGCCCGTCTGGGTGGCGGTAGCCTGGTCGGCCGAGCCCGAACGCAGTCCCGGCACCGAGCTGCACGCGCCCAGGGCAAGGCCTGAAGCGATCAGGGCGATCGTCGCGCCACGAACCAGCATCATAGAGAGTTCTCCATTCGAACGGGACGCATGCCGGACCCTTTCCAGCAAGCGCGCCGGACCGCCCGAACGCGGGTCGGCACCGAAGCGAGGCTCTATAACACGGCGAAAAGGGGCGATGACAAGGCGAAGACGTTTCAGGCGGCGCCGGATCTTGTTGAACCGGCGGCGCAACCGGGGCCTTCGCGCGCGGCGGGTGTAAAAGGACGTGACGCGCACGCCACAGGAGTCCGTCAGAGTTCGCGGGAACAAGCCTCGACCGGCGCCGTTCCGTTGACCGGGCTGGCCGGCAGGCGCTAACTGCCGGAAACAGATCATGGCGGGATGCCCGCTGTGACGGGAAGGGCAGGACATGCGCAAGAGCGCCGTCATCGCTGGACTGGTCGCGGGCCTCGGTCTCGTCGCCATGGCCGACGCCGCCGCGGCCCAGGCGGCGCCCTCGCGGTCGCGTGCGCCGACGGTCTCCCTGGCGGACGCCAACGCCGCGCGCGCCGCCGGCGCCTCCACCGGTCAGAGCCGCCTTCGCTTCACCGAGCGGGGCCGCTGGGGTCTGGACCTGAACCTCAACCAGCCTGTCGGCCGCGAGGATAACCTCGGCGACGTCGAGGCCGGGGCCTACTACCGCGTCAACCCGCGTCTCCGCGTGGGCGCCGCCGCGGGTCTTGCGGAACAGGATCGCGATCCGGGCCGCGCGCCCCAGACCGAGCGTCCGACCGCCCGTTTCCGTCTGGAATCGATCTTCCGCTTCTGATCAGTCCGAGAAGGCCGTGCGGATCGAACCGACGCCGGCGATCCCGTATGCGCCTGAACCGGTGAGGGCCGAGGCGTTCGACGCGTCGATGCCGCCGAGGGCGTAGACCGGACAGCTTGCGCCGCGGACGATGGCCGCCAGTCCTTCGACGCCCAGGGGCGGGCTGGCGGACGACGCGCCGCCGGCCGGGAAGACCGGGGACGCCACCAAGGCGTCCAGACCATCGAAATCGGGACAGTCGGCGTGGCCGTGGAACGCCGCGGTCAGGGTCCAGTCCGGTCTTCGGGCGGCAAGGACGGTGGCGCGGGCGGCCATCACCTCGGGCAGATGCACGCCGTCCGCCTCCACGGCGTCCGCCAGGGCCGCATCCCGCCCGATCAGCAGCAGAACGTCGCGCTTTCGTGTCGCCTCGCGCAGGCGACGCGCGGTTTCCAGGGCGTCCGGCGCGCCGAAATGTCGGTAGACGACGCCGGATCCCGCCGGCAGCCGCCCGGCGATCCGCCAGGGTTCCGGGGTGCGCTCCGGGTCAGTGAAGAACAGAAGGGGCGGCAGGTTGGGGCGCGATCGCCCGGCCGTCCGGCTGACTTTCGTCGCCTCCCGGGCTAGACAGCCGGCGATCCGCCACAAGGTATCCGCGTCCGACCGGTTCATGACCTTCTCTTCTTCCGATCCTGTCATCACGTCCAGCTTCGAGACGGTCCGTCGCAAGATCGCCCGCGCCTGCCGGATCGCCGGGCGCGCTCCGGAGACGGTGACCCTGGTGGCGGTGACCAAGACCCAGCCCGATGCGGCGCTGGAGGCCGCCCTCGCCGCCGGCCAGAGGGTGTTCGGCGAGAACCGGGTTCAGGAAGCCCAGGCGCACTGGACGTCGCGTCGCACCGTGGCAGGGCTTGAGTTGCGCCTGATCGGGCCCCTGCAAACCAACAAGGTCGCCGACGCCGTGGCCCTGTTCGACGTCATCGAGACGGTGGACCGGGTGAAACTGGTCCAGGCGCTGGCCCTGGAGGCCGCGAAGACCGGCCGCAACCCGCGGGTCCTGGTCCAGGTGAACACCGGCGCGGAACCGCAGAAGGCCGGGGTCCTGCCGGAGGACGCGGACGCCCTGATCGCCTCCGCGCGCGCCGCCGGCCTCAGGGTCGAGGGATTGATGTGCATTCCGCCCGCCGACGAGGCGCCGGGGCTCCACTTCGCCCTTCTGCGAAAGATCGCCCGCCGGAACGGCCTGGGCGGACTCTCCATGGGCATGAGCGGGGACTATGAGGTCGCCATCCGCTTCGGGGCCACCCATGTGAGGGTCGGTTCGGCGCTGTTCGGCGAGCGCCAGGTTCGCGAAACCACCGCTCCGGAGTGAAAATCGACACGCAACGGACCGGCGCCCTTGGCGTTTGGACCGGCTCTGTCCATTGTTAAGCCCATGCCGACGCCCAAGACGATCCTCATCATCGACGACGACGACGACCTGCGCGAAGCGCTGGCGGAGCAACTGGCCCTGCACGAGGCCTTCCGCCCGGTCCAGGCGTCGACCGCCACGGAAGGCGTGAAGATGGGGCGGGAAGTCCGCGCCGACCTGATCCTGCTCGACGTCGACCTGCCCGACATGGACGGGCGCGAGGCCTGCCGCCTGCTGCGCAAGGACGGCGTCTCGACCCCGATCATCATGCTGACCGCCCAGTCGTCCGATTCCGACACGGTTCTCGGCCTGGAAGCCGGCGCGAATGATTATGTGACCAAGCCGTTCCGGTTCGCCGTTCTGCTGGCGCGGATCCGGGCTCATCTGCGCAGTCACGAACAGTCCGAGGACGCGGTCTTCCGGATCGGGCCCTACGAGTTCCGTCCGGCGTCCAAGGTCCTGGTCGACGACCAGGGCCGGAAGGTCCGTCTGACGGAGAAGGAAACCAACATCCTGAAGTATCTCTATCGCGCCGGGGCCAAGGCCGTGTCGCGCGAGGAGTTGCTGACCGAGGTCTGGGGTTACAACGCCGGCGTCACCACCCACACGCTGGAAACCCACATCTACCGCCTGCGCCAGAAGATCGAGCCCGAGCCCGGCCAGGCCCGGCTGCTGCTGACCGACGCCGGCGGATACCGACTGCAGCCCTGAGTAATCAATTCAGCCGGCGCGCCATTCCGTCAGGACGTTTCCGTTCGCCTCGGTGAAGGCGACGCGGTCCAGCCGGATGGCCACAATGCAGACCGGCCGCTGGTCCGGGCTGGAGGCGCGGCACCGCACGGCCCGGCCACCGGGGAAGGCGGCGATCCGTCCCTCCAGCAGTGTCCGGTATCCGCCGACCGGCGCCGCAGGCGGTCGATCGTCCTCGCCCCGGATCGTGAAGGTGTAGGCCCGGCCGTTGCGGCGTCCGGCGCGGGAATCGGTCGTCTCCGAAATCGCCGCCAGGCCGACGGTCTGCGGCGAGGGGGCGGGCGAACCGCTTTGCAGGGCGTCGGTGCGGATCGACGGACAGGCGTCGGTCGTCAGCCACGGCCGCGGCAGCCAGACGCCCTCGACGGATTCCCAGTCGCCATCGCCGGCGCCGGCGATCAGGGCGGTGTTGAGCCAGCCGCCGGGCGTCAGACTGAGCTGGATCGTCTTCTGGTCCGGTCCCCACGACCAGGCCGCCAATCCGTCCTCCACGCCCGCCGCGGAGGCGGGGCCGGTGCAGCCGAAGGGGGTGCGGATCGCGAAATTCCGTCCAACGAGGGGGTCGGCTCCCTCGCCGGCCTGACCCGCGGCATAGGCGGACGCCGCGCGGGACACGGCGGTCAACAGGTCGGCCCGGGACAGGGGCGCGGTCGGCTGGAGCGGTGTCGGCGCGGGAGCGGGCGCAGCAGTCTCGGGCGCGGGCTCAACCGGCGCCGGTTCATCCCGGTCGCAGTTGGCGAGCAGCGGGGTGATCGCGGCCAGGGCGACAGGGATCAGAACGCGGCGAAAAGGTCTCTTCCGGCCAGACATGAAGTCAGCCTAGCACAATCGACCGGGCTGTCCCGGCGCACCGAATAAATTTGACGGCGCGGGTCGCCGGGGCTCTCAAGGGGCATGAGTTTCGATCAGATCGCCGCCCTGGTAGTCCTGATCGCCGTGGTGGCGGTCATGATCCACGGCAAGTTGCGGTCGGACGTGACGGCGCTGACCGGCGCCGCGGCCCTGCTGCTTCTGGGCGTGATCCGGCCCGTGGAAGTCCAGGGCGCCTTCGCCAGTCCCGCGGTCATCGCCCTGGCCGGCCTGTTCGTCATCGCCTACGCCATCGAACTGTCCGGCCTGCTGGGATTGATGATCCGCAAGGCGACCGCCCTCTGCGCCCGGATGGGCGAGGCGGGGCTCTGGTTGATGATCACCCTGTGCGGCGGGGCGTCGGCCTTCCTGAACAACACCCCGATCGTGGTTCTGGCCGCGCCGGTCGTGAAGGAGGTCGCGGCCGGCATGGCCCTGTCGCCGAAGCGGTTCCTGATCCCGCTCAGCTATGTGACCATCATGGGCGGCGCCTGCACCCTGATCGGCACCTCGACCAACCTGCTGGTCAACGACATGGCGCGGAACGCAGGCCAGCCGGTCTTCGGCCTGTTCGAGATCACCCCGGTGGCCCTGGTCATCGCCCTGTTCGGCGGCGCCTATCTGTATTTTGTCGGCGGGCGGCTTCTCGGCTCCGCGGACAGCGAGACCGGCCTGCGTCGTTCGCAGGAGCAGACCGGAGACGGCCTGCTGGGCGATGCGGATCTGTTCGCCGCCGCCGACCGGCCGTTCGATGTCCGGCGGGCGATCCTGTCCCTGACGGTTTTCGTCGCGGTCATCGTCGCCGCGGGTCTGGGGATCGCGCCTATCGCTGCCGCCGCCTTCGCCGGGGCGGTGATCCTGATCCTGCTGCGCGTGGTCAGCGCCGAGGAGGCCTACGCCGGCCTCCGGCCAGAGGTGCTTCTGCTGATCGCCGGCATGGTGGTGGTGGGCCTGTCGATCGAGGTGACCGGCCTGGCGGGCGCCGGGGCGGAGCTGTTGATCGATGCGATCCGGCCCCTCGGCCCCCTGGGCGCGCTCATCATCCTGTACGGGGTCACCCTGTTCGCCACCGAACTGCTGTCCAACGCCGCCGTCGCGGTGTTGATCACCCCGATCGCCGCCGCCCTCGCCGCCAGTCTCGGCGTCGATCCGCGCCCCTTCCTGGTGGGGGTCATGATGGCGGCCAGCGCGGCCTTCGCGACCCCGTTCGGCTATCAGACCAATGTGCTCGCCTTCCAGCTGGGCGGGTACAGCTACATGGATTTCGTCCGGATCGGGGTGCCGCTGAACCTGGTCACCTGGGTGGCGGCCATGATCGCCATTCCGGTCTTCTTCCCCTTCTAGACGTCCAGATCCATCGTCACCGGGGCGTGGTCGCTCGGTTGCTCCCAGGCCCGGACGTCGTCGTGGATGCGGGCCGAACCGGCCCGAACCGAGGGGGTCAGGCCGGGCGAGGTCCACAGGTGGTCCAGGCGCAGACCCCGGTTGGATTTTCGGAAGTCGGCGGCGCGGTAGCTCCACCAGCTGGCCAGCTTGGTCGGTTCGGGGATCTGGGCGCGCAGGACGTCGGTGAAATCGCCGGCGTCCTGAAGGCGCTTCAGGGTCTCGACCTCGATCGGGGTGTGGCTGACCACCTTCGACATATAGCGGTGGTTCCAGACGTCGTTTTCACCCGGGGCGATGTTGAAGTCCCCGGCCAGAACCAGCGGCGCCGCGCGGTCACGGGCCGCCATGTCGGCGGTCAGGCGCTCGTAGAAGTCCAGCTTGTGGTCGAATTTCGGGTTCAGCGTCCGGTCGGGAAGGTCGCCGCCGGCGGGGATGTAGAAATTCTGGATCTCGACCCCCTCGACCTTCACCCCGACGCAGCGGGCATGGCCCTCCCGACAGACGTCCAGCTTTGGCGCCTCGGTGATCGGCTTGCGGCTGGCGATGGCCACGCCGTGCCAGCCCTTCTGGCCGCCGATCTTCAGGTGCGGCAGGCCCATGGCCTCGAAGGCGGCCCGGGGAAACTGGTCCTCCAGGCATTTGATTTCCTGCAGGCAGAGGACGTCGGGCGCCTGTTCGGCGACGAAGCGGGCGACCTGGTCCACCCGCAGGCGGACCGAGTTGATGTTCCAGGTGGCGATACGAAGCATGATCCGGTCCTAGCCTGAACCGGCGGGGCGTCGCTAGCGCGCGGCCTCGGCGATCCAGCCCTGGATCAGGCGGTCGGCCTGCCGGGCCGCGCCGAGGTCCTCGACGCTCCGGGCGTTGGGGCAGCCGTCGCCCAGGGTCAGGCTGGAGGTCGATCCACCCCGTGTCCAGGACACGGTGGTCTGGCTGCTCCACGGCTCACCGCGGGTTTCGCAGGGCTCCGGGAGGCGATCGAGAGGCGCGAGCAGGGCGATGACCTGGGCGAAACGGTCAGCGCCGAGTTCAAGCGTCCCCTCGACGCCGCGGCCCATCGGATCGACCGAACGGTGGACCAGGTGTCCTGTCGATCCGATCGTCCAGAAGACGAGAAAATCGCGCCGGGGCGTGGATTGCTCATATCGGACGGCGTCCGGCGCCGGCTGACCCGCCAGCGCGGGTTCGGGCGAGGCGGACAGCGAAAGGGTCAGGGCGGCCAACAGGCTGATCATTCCGACAGAATGCTGTTCCGCGAAGTCGTTGTCGAGCGCGCTAAAAAAGCGCCCGGTCGGGGGGACCGGGCGCTGGAAGGTTCGTCTCTCTCTCGCCGCCGGGAAGGGGATGAAATCCGTAGCGGTTCAGATCGACTCCCATCGATCTGTGACCAAAAGGCCACGCACGATGGAAAATGTCAAGGCGAAAGATATGAGGCCGGAAATGTGCCTGAACGGCAACGCTTCCCGTGCGGAGCGAAATCCCTAGTTCCGGCCCGGGCGCCGGGTCGGGTCCCGCAGCTGGAACAGGCTGGCGGACAGGTTGGAGGCCGGCTGCAGGGTGGTCAGACGCGTCGTGGTGCGACCGCCCTGGGCGTCGATGATGGTCCACTCCTGCAGACGCAGCGGCGCGCCGCCGAAGGACAGGATGATCTGACCGTCGTTCGGACGACGGGAATCCCGCGCCGTGATGGTGAAGGCGCCGTTCTGCATCCGGGTGACGCGGTCGATGCGGACCCCCTGATCCAGGCGGACATTGCGGGACAGGAAGGCCGAAAGCGGGGTCTGGCCCAGCGGCACCTGCTGGAAATTGTTCAGTCGCGGGTCCCAGCGCTTCACATTGTAGCCGTCCGAGACGACCAGCAGGCCCTGCGGGTTTGTGTATTCGAAGCGCATCTTGCCCGGACGCTGCAGATAAAAGCGGCCCGAACGGCGCGCCGGACCGGCGGTCTCCGTGAACGTGCCCTGGGCGGAGGTCAGGCTCTGGAGATAGGTCTGGGCGCGGCGCAGGGTGGCCTGGTCCTCGGCGGACAGGTTCGACTGGGCATGGGCCGGCAGGGCGGCGACGGCAGCGAAGGCGGCGGTTCCGAGCGCAAAAGCCCTGCGCGAAAGGTCGGGGCGTGAGACGGTCATTGGCAAGCTTCTCCCGTTCGGGATGGTTGTCGATCAGGCCGTCTTGCCGGAGCGGTCGGGCAGGGGTTTGACCCAAGCCTGACCATATTCCGGCGCTGCGATGAAGCCCTGTTCATCCCGGTTCGGTTCCCGCTTCGGCGTGTTTTTTCAACGCTTCGGGGGACGAGGGACGGTCAGGGCCCCGATCTCGGGTCCGGACGGCAGACAGCGGCCTGACTAACGGCCCGCCCCCGGGCGTGTTCCTTGTGGGTCCCCGCCGGGGCGGACGGTGGGTCAGACCATCGGCGGCGGACCGGCCAGCACCTCGCGCTTGCCGGCGTGGTTGGCGGGGCTGACCACGCCCTCCTGCTCCATTCGCTCGATCAGGGAGGCGGCGCGGTTGTAGCCGATCTGCAGGCGACGCTGGACGTAGCTGGTCGAGGCCTTGCGGTCGCGGGTGACCACGGCCACGGCGCGATCATACAGGTCGTCGCCCGAGGAGCCGTTGCCGCCCCCGTCATCGAACGGGCCGTCCCCGTCGCCGTCCGGATCGTCGGTGATCAGGTCGAGGTAGTCGGGCTCGGCCTGGGCCTTCAGGTGATTACAGACGGCCTCGACCTCCTTGTCGTCGACGAACGGGCCGTGCAGGCGGGTGATGCGGCCGCCGCCGGCCATGTAGAGCATGTCGCCCTGGCCCAGCAGCTGCTCGCCGCCCTGTTCGCCCAGGATGGTGCGGCTGTCGATCTTCGAGGTGACCTGGAAGCTGATCCGGGTCGGGAAATTGGCCTTGATGGTGCCGGTGATGACGTCCACCGACGGGCGCTGGGTGGCCATGATCAGGTGGATGCCGGCGGCGCGGGCCATCTGGGCCAGACGTTGGACGGCGCCTTCCACATCCTTGCCGGCGACCAGCATCAGGTCGGCCATCTCGTCCATGACCACGACCAGATAGGGCATGGGCTCGGGGCGAATCTTCTCGGATTCGTAGACCGGGCGGCCCTGCTCGTCGAAGCCGGTCTGGACGGTGCGCTCAAAATGCTCGCCCTTGGCCTGGGCCTCGCGGGCGCGGTCGTTGTAGCTGGCGATATTGCGCACGCCGAGCTTGGACATCCGGCGATAGCGGTCCTCCATCTCGCGCACCGTCCACTTCAGGGCGACGACGGCCTTCTTGGGATCGGTGACGACCGGGGCCAGCAGGTGCGGGATGCCGTCATAGACGCTGAGCTCCAGCATCTTCGGGTCGATCATGATGAAGCGGCACTGTTCCGGCGTCAGCTTGTACAGGATCGACAGGATCATGGCGTTGACCCCGACCGACTTGCCGGAGCCGGTGGTGCCCGCGATCAGCAGGTGGGGCATGCGGGCCAGGTCGGCGACATAGGGCTCGCCGCCGATGGTCTCGCCCAGCGCCAGCGGCAGCAGGTGCGAGGGCTTGTCGTACTCGGTCGAGGCCAGCAGATCGCGCAGATAGACGGTCTCGCGCTTGGCGTTCGGCAGTTCGATGCCGATCGCGTTGCGGCCCTGGACCACGCTGATGCGGCAGGCGCGGGCGGACATGGAGCGGGCGATGTCGTCGGCCAGGGCCACGACGCGGCCGTGCTTCACGCCGGGGGCGGGGACCAGCTCGTACAGGGTGACGACCGGGCCGGGACGGATCTGGTCGATCACCCCGCGCACGCCGAACTCCTGCAGCACGCCTTCCAGCATCTTGGCGTTCTGTTTCAGCGATTCCTCGTCGACCGAGGCGACGCGTTTGGCCGGTTTCGACAGCATGCCCAACGGCGGCAGCTCGAAGCCCTCGGCGCTTCCGGCGAAGTCGAAGGCGGTCTGGTTTTCGTCCACCTCGCGGCGCGAGGCCTTGGGCGATCTGGCGGCGGCCACCTTCGGCTCCGGCGCGGCGCGGGCCGGGGCCGGCTCGTCCCACGGCGGGGTGTCGTCTGTCTCCAGCGCCACGGGCGCATAGGTCGGTTCCGGCGCGGGCGCCGGCGTTGCGCGCGGCGCAGGGGCCGGCTCGAACTCCGGTTCCGGCTCGGGACGCGGGCGAGGCGCGCGTTTCGGGGCGGCTTCGGCCCGGGCGCGACCGGGGCGGGGCGAGGCCGCCATGCGACGGCTCCGGGCCCAGGCGAAGGCCTCTCCGAAATCGCCGGGACGCAGACCGACGGCGTAGCCGACGCCCCAAAGTCCGAGCGGCAGGAACAGCAGGGCGGCGATCAGGCCGCCCGCGCCGATGCGCAGCGCCTCGCAGGCCATCTTCACCAGGCCGGTGACGGCGTCGCCCCACAGGCCGCCCAGACCGGCCGCCAGCGGCCAGGCGGCCGGGTGGGCGAAGGCGGACAGGCCGGCGGACAGCGCCAGCACGCCGCCGGTCGCCGCCAGGGCCCGCAGGGGCGTGGGCTTCAGCCGCTGCTGGATGGCGTCGCCGATGGCGCCCGCCAGGCCGAAGGCGATCAGCAGCAGGACGGCGGGCCAGGCGGCGAGACCGAGCGACTGCATGAACAGATCGGCGAACAGGGCGCCGTTCGCGCCCAGCCAGTTGGTCGGCGCCGTCGAGGAGGCGGCGTTCAGGCTGGGATCGGCCGGATTCCAGGACAGCAGGGCGACCACCAGGAGCGTCGCCAGCAGGGCCTGCAGCACGCCGCGAAAGCGGACGACGAAGGGCGCGTCCCACAGGATGCGGGCGCTGACCCAGGCGCGTTGACCAAGGGCGAGGGCGGCGGACATGCGGGCGCGATCTCCGGGACGGCGGGACTCGACCCTGTTGTCGCGCGCAGAGGGTTAAGGGCCGTTTACCAGAGAGCGTGCGCCGAGGTGATTGGTGACTGGTGATTGGTGGTTTGATGCCGCAAACGCCTGTGTTCGGCGTTTGAAAACCGGTTGTGGCTCCGGCCATCCACCAACCACTATTCACCAATCACTTTCAGACGCCGCCGCGCGACGTTCAGGCACTGGACGCCGACCCCGCGCGGCGCGACAACCGGCGCATGAGCACGCCGGATCGCTACGACATCATCATCGCCGGGGCCGGGATGGCCGGGGCGACCTTTGCGCTGGCCGCCGCCCAGGGCGGTCTCAGGGTGGTGCTGATCGATCCCCAGCCTTTCGACGCCCAGCTGGCCCCCAGTTTCGACGGACGCTCGACCGCCATCGCCTTCGCCACCTTCCGGATGTTCGACGCTCTCGGCGCCGGCGCGGCGATGCGCCCGCACGCCTGTCGGATGGACCGGATTCTGGTGACGGACGGTCGTCGCCCGGGGGCGGCGACCCGTCCCCCGTCAGCCGCCTTCCTGCGCTTCGACGCCGATGAGATCGCGGACCGCACCGACGGTGAGCCGCTGGGCTATATGGTCGAGAACCGCCGCATCCGGACGGCCCTAGCGCAGGCGGTTCTGGACGCCGGCATCGAGGTCCGGGCGCCCGCGAAAGCGGCGTCCATCGACGTCGGACCCGGCCGGGCCGCTGTCACCCTGACGGATGGCGCGGTGCTGGAGGCCCCGTTGGTCGTCGGCGCCGAGGGGCGGCAGTCGCCGGTGCGCCGGGCCGCCGGTATCGACACCCTCGGCTGGGGCTATGGCCAGAGCGGCGTGGTGGCCACGGTGTCCCTGGGCCGGGACCATGGCAATGTCGCTCACGAATATTTCCTGCCGGGCGGACCCTTCGCCATCCTGCCGCTGACGGAACAGCGCGCCAGCCTGGTCTGGACCGAAACCACCCGTCGCGCGGAGGCGCTGAGGGCTGCCTCGGACGAGGCGTTCCACGCCCACCTCATGCGCCGGTTCGGCGATTTCCTCGAAAATGTCACAGTGGTGGGGCCGAGGTTTGTCTATCCCCTGTCCCTGCAACTGGCCGAGGAGATGACCGCGCCGCGCATCGCCCTGATCGGCGACGCCGCCCATGGGGTGCATCCGGTCGCCGGGCAGGGTCTGAACATGGGTCTCAAGGACGCCGCCGCCTTGGCCGAGGTGCTGGTCGAGGCGATGCGGACCGGGGAGGACATCGGCTCCGAAATCGTGCTGGACCGGTACGCCCGCTGGCGCCGCTTCGACAACGTCGCCCTGACGGCGGGTTTCGACGGCTTTGTCCGCCTGTTCTCCAACGATCTGCCGCCGGTTCGGCTGGCGCGCGATCTGGGGATGGCGGCGGTCAATCGCATCCCGGCCCTGCGCAAGGCCTTCATGCATGAGGCGGGCGGCGCCACCGGCGACCTGCCGCGGCTGCTGAAGGGGGAGCCGGTCTGATGCGACGTCCGGCGCTGGCGATGATCCTGACTGTGCTGTCGGGCTGTGCGACAACGGCGCCAGACGGGCCGACGGCCGCTGAATTCTCTGCCCTGATGCCCGATCACGCCGTTCGCGCGGTCCAATGCACCTTTTTCGCCGAGGAAGGGTCGGAGTGGGGCTGTCGCTATCTGCGGCGAACGCCCGACGGCGGCTGGGAGCGGCGCGACGCCGTCGTCGCCCGTGACGGCGAGACCTGGATTCTGATCGACGGCTGAGGGCTCAGTCGAGCTGGCGGGCCTCTTCCGCCAGCATGATCGGCACGCCGTCACGGATGGGGAAGGCCAGTTTCGCCCCCGCCGAGACCAGCTCCTGTGCGTCGCGGTCATAGGTCAGTTTGCCGCGGGTGACCGGGCAGACCAGCGTCTCCAGCAGGCGTGGGTCGACCGTGTTCGGGGTATTGAAGGCGTCGCTGCTCATGGCCGGACGGTACAGGGTCGAGGGCCGGGGGTCGAGGGCCCTGCCCGGGACTACTGCATCGACAGTCCGCTGCCTTCATCGTCGCCGCCTGCCGCGCCGATCTGCATCAGGGCGGTCAGAACGGCGGCGCGGCTGTCGAGGTCTGACGCCTCCAGAAGCGCCTGTTTTTCGGTCGGTTCGAACGGCAGGGCCATGGCCAGGCTGTTGACCAGGGCTTCCGGAGGGGCGGTCTCGGCGGTGTCCCAGTCGATGTCGAGCCCTCGCGTCTCCAGATAGGCCTTCAGCGCGTCCAGCAGGCCGTCGCGATCCAGTCCGCCCTCGCCGGCCGGGGGCGCGACCAGGTCATCGGCCCAGGCGTCGAAGGCGGCGCGGACCTGACGGTAGGGTGTCTGGACCGGCAGCTCGGCGGCCACGCGAAAACGGGCAATGCCGGTCAGGCTGATCAGATAGCGACCGTCCGAGGTCTCGTTGAAGCTGGTGATCCGTCCCGCGCAGCCGATGGGCGACAGGCCGGGCAGGCGCGTCGGGCCCCCGGAGGGCTGGATCATGCCGATGATCCGGTCGCCCGCCATGGCGTCGTCGATCATGTTCAGATAGCGCGGCTCGAAGATGTTGAGCGGCAGCTGCCCCCGGGGCAGCAGCAGGATGCCCGACAACGGGAAGACAGGAATGACCTGCGGCAGGTCGGCGGCCCTGATGTAACCCTGAGCCACCGGACACTCCCTACGCGAACAGGATCGAGGACAGGCGACGGCGACCGTCGCGGGCGACGTCGGAGGTCGCGCCGGCGGCTTCGAACACGGTCAGCAGTTGCTTGCGGGCGGCCTGTTCGTTCCATTCGCGATCCGCGGCGACGATCTTCAGCAGATGGTCGACGGCGCCCTTCAGGTCGCCGGCCGAGGCGAGCGCCTGCGCCAGATCGAAACGGGCCTGATGGTCGGCGGGGTCGGCGGCGACCTTCGCCTCCAGCTCGCCGGAGGCTCCCCCGGGCGCGGCGGAGGCCAGCGACAGCTGGGCGCGGATCGACTGGACGGTCGGGTCGCGCGAGTCCTGCGGCGCCATGGCGATGGTCTGCCGCGCCTGCTCCACGTCGCCGTCGGCCAGGTAGACCCGCGCCATGCCGGCGATGGCCTGTTCATGGCCGGGCTCCAGCGTCAGGACCTGGGCGAAGGCCTGGGCGGCGCCGCCGAGATCGTTCAGCGAGAGGGATTCCTCGCCCAGCGACAGGAGCTGGTCGATGTCGGAGTTGCCGCTCCGGCCCCCCGTCAGCTTGTCGATGAAGGCCTTGAGCTGGCTCTCCGGCACAGCGCCCTGGAAACCGTCGACCGGCTGGCCGTTGACGAAGGCGTAGACGGTCGGGATCGACTGCACCCGAAGCTGACCCGCATAGGCCGGGTTCTTGTCGACATCGATCTTGACCAGCTTGACCGCGCCGCCGGCGGCCCGGACCGCCTTCTCGATCATCGGCGTCAGGGTGCGGCAGGGCCCGCACCAGGTCGCCCAGAAGTCCACCAGCACCGGCTGGGTCTTCGAGGCCTCCACCACATCGGCCATGAAGCCGGCGTCGGAGCCGTCCTTGATCAGGTCGTCGGGCAGGTCGGTCGGGTCGGCGAAGGTCATGGGGATCCTGGTCTTCGATCAGTCGTAACGCGGAAGCCGTCAGATGGTCCCGGACGGTCGTTCACTCAAGAGGGCTCGCCGCCCGCGCCCGCGGGGCTCAGCTTCCAGCGGATCTTGGTTTCCGAGTCCGTTCGGGCCGAGCCGCGCACGACGATCTGCAGCGAGCGTCGGGTCAGGCCGTCATCCACGTGGACCGAGGGCTCGATGGCCACGTCCGGGCCGTCGGTGCGGAACCACCAGCCGCGGCCCGAATGGCCCCGCAGCAGGATGGAGCGCCGGTCCCGGGCCAGGGAGGCCTGAACGCCGGGCTCCAGCTGGAAGCGCACGGCGTAGGGGGCGGCGATGGCCCGCACGACGTCCTTGCGGCCGGGCGCCGGGTGCAGCCGCTCCTCGGCGCGGAGCTCATCCAGGCGCTGGTCCAGATAGAGCCGGCGCTGATGCAGCAGGCCGAAGCCGCTGACCCAGCCGTCGTGTTCGATCTCCAGCCAGACCGCGCCCTCGCCGTCCCGCTGGTTGACCTCGACGTGCAGCGGCGCGCCGATCAGTCGCGGTCCCAGAAGGTCCGCCTTCCAGCCGCCGAGGGGCTCGCCGGTCGAGGTCTCGCCGAGGGTAAGCGTGGAATGCCCCGGGGTCAGGCGCAGACCCTGCCGGTCGCCGGCGCGCGGAGACCAGCCGCAGCCCGTGACCAGACGGTCCTTGCCACAGACGATCTCGACCGCGAGGGGCTGGGCGCAGGCGTTGACGGCCCAGGGACCCCGGGCGGGCGCGGCGGTGTCGGCGGTCACCGTGAGCAGGGGGCTGCGGATGCGGCTGAGGCCGCCGACGATTCCCGTGACGTCTTCAGGGCGCGCGTCCACGCCTCGCGCCGCGGCGACCCGGTCCGCGGTCGACGGACCGCCGCCCTGCAGCGTCGCCAGCCGTCCGTCGGGAAGGGTCTGCACGGCAAGGGCGTCGCGCAGGCGGGCGATCGCGTCGTCGACGGCGTCCGGAAGCGGTTCGGAAATCTGGCCCAGGCCGTCTTCGAGCGTCAGCAGATCGAGCAGGAGCTCCAGACCCGCTTCAGGGCTCCGGCTGGCATGGCCGCCGTCCGGCCCCACCGTCCGGGGAAGGGACCGAACGAGGCGGGCGATGGCCTTGCGGCGAATGGAAAGGCCGGGCGGGCCGGAGAGAACGCAGCCGACGAGGGCGGCGGCGGTCATCCGTTCCGGCAGGGTGGCCACGCCGCCGGGCGGGCGAAGAAGCTGGCGGGCCTGACGGGCGATGATGCTCGCCAGCCTGAGACGTTCCGCCTCGGTGGCGACCTGTCCCATCCGTCGGGCGGCGCAGGCCAGGTTGAAGGCGCGGCGGGCGAGAATGTCCGGGTCCCAGGCGAAGGGCGACCAGCGCACGAAGACATCGGCCCAGATCAGCGTCAGCCGCAGGGCTTCCCGGGCTCCGCGCTCACCCTGGGCCATCAGGGACGGCAGCCAGGCGAAGGCGTGCAGGTCGATGGCGAACGCCCGGGTGGGGCTGGGCCGGTTGAAGGGATCCGCGGCCGCCTCGATCTCGAGGCTGGAGCCGGCCAGGACGAAGCGGCCGCCGATGATCCCCTTGCCGATCGCCGGGTCCACCGGCCGGAAATCACGGGGCGTCGTGGAGAAGCCCTGGGCGGGCCGTCCGCGCAGGGTGAGGGCGTAGCCCGGCAGGCCATAGGCCTCGATCCACAGTTGCCGGTTCAGAAGTCTGCCGAGGATCGCCGGCCACAGACCGGGACCCGTCGCGGCGCCGCTCGTCCGGACCGGCGTGCGCACCGGGGCGCCGCGCAGACCGGGAATGTCGCCGGGCGGAAGCCCGCCGCCGTCAGTCCGGGCGAAGGGTCCGAGGGGGCTCACGCGGACTTCAGGGCCTGGATGTTGGCGGCATAGGCCTCGGGGCCGCCCTTGAAGACGAAGGACCCGGCCACCAGGGCGTCGGCGCCGGCGGCGACGCAGGCGGCGGCGTTGGCCGAGGTCACCCCGCCGTCGACCTGGAGGTGCGCCTGCGAGCCGGCGGCGTCCAGCAGGGCGCGGGCCTTCTCGATCTTGCGAAGGGACGTCGGGATGAACGACTGCCCGCCGAAGCCCGGGTTGACCGACATCAGCAACACCAGATCCACCAGCTCCACCACCTCTTCCAGAACGGAAAGGGGGGTGCCCGGGTTCAGCACCACGCCGGCCTTGGCGCCCAGCTGGCGGATACGGCCCAGGGTGCGGTGCAGGTGAGGCCCGCTTTCCGGGTGAACCGTCATGATGTCGGCTCCGGCGTCGCGATAGGCCTCCAGCCACGGATCGACCGGCGCGACCATCAGGTGCACGTCGAAGGGCAGGGCGGTGTGCGGCCGGATCGCCTTCACGATGTCCGGCCCGAGGGTGATGTTGGGGACGAAATGCCCGTCCATCACATCGACGTGGATCCAGTCGGCGCCCGCGGCGTCGAGGGCGCGGACTTCCTCGCCCAGCTTCGAGAAGTCGCTGGCGAGAATGGAGGGGCAGATCAGGGGCGCGGCCATGTGATCCGGATAAGGCGGGTCGCCCGCGCGGGCAAGCCGGGGGCGCGGTTCGACCGCGGAACCGTGCTACACGGTCTTGTCATCGCGCGCGGGGAGGATCGTCATGAGCGAGTATGTCGCCACCGTGGAGTGGGTCCGGGGCGATCAGCCGTTTCTGGACAACCGGTACAGCCGCGCCCACGACTGGCGGTTCGACGGCGGCGCCTCGGTGCGCGGATCCTCGGCGCCCGACAGCGTTCCGGTTCCGCTGTCCGATCCGTCAGCCGTGGACCCGGAGGAGGCCCTCGTGGCGGCGACGTCCAGCTGCCACATGCTGTTCTTCCTCGCCTATGCGGCCAGGGCGGGCCTTGTGGTGGATCGCTATCGCGACGAGGCCGTCGGGATCATGGGGCGGGATGATCGGGGCAAGGTCGCCATCGTCTCGGTGGTGTTGAGGCCCGCGGTGACCTTTTCGGGCGAAACCCTGCCGGATGCGGCGGCGCTGGCGGACCTGCATCACCGCGCCCATGACCATTGCTATATCGCCAACTCCCTGCGGGCGTCGGTGACGGTCGAGCCCCGCGTCGCCTGACGCTCAGGGCTGCGGCGGGGCGACGGCGACGTCTTCCAGCATGGCGCGGAAGCGGCGAAGGGCCTCGTCCGCGAGGTCCGGGTCATAGCGCATCGGCACGGCCGCGCCGGGTTCATCGAAGGCGTGGCTGCCGTCCGCGATCCAGGTTTCGACCTCCGCGCCGCACCGTCGGACCATGTCGTGGACCCGCTCGGCGTTGCGGACGGAGGTCAGGTGATCCGTCCGCGAAATGACCGCCAGGGTCTTCGGACAATGGGTCCAGGGCCGCATCCGGTTGAACGCGCCGAACCCGACGTACGGATAGGCCAGATAGGCGCCGACGATCCCGTCCAGCGACACGTCTCCGGGATTGCGGAGCCCCAGGCTGTCGGCCCGCCGATCGGCGCTCATGGCCTCCATGACGCCCCAGCCGCCGTGGCTCCAGCCGGCGAGGGTGATTTTCGAAGCCTCGACATCCCGCCTCCGGGACACGCCGTCCAGCGCGGCCAGGATGTCGCCGGCCCGTTGATCGCCGCGGAACGTCAGACCCGAGCAGACGGTGATCTGGGCGCGCTGACGGCTCCAGCCGCGCGGTCCGAAGGAGTCGATAATGAAGGCGCGCCAGCCGGCCGCCTTCGCCGTCTCGGCATAGTGTCTCATGTGGTCCCGGATGCCGCCGCAGCCATGGAACAGCAGCGCCGCCGGACGCGGGCGGTCGTCGTCCGGGCCGAGTACGGTGACTCCGGGTTCGAGCAGGGCCCAGCGGCTGGCAAGCGTATCCATTCGTGGAGTGAGCCGCGCTTCGTCCGAAAGCGCCAGCCCTTGCGATGCCGTAGTTTCAGATATATCTAAATCGCGATGAACAGATATATCGAAAAGAGAGATGCGATGATGTGGCGTCAAGGGTGGGGCCATGGCGGCCCCGAACGGTTCGGGCGGGGCATGCGCAACGAGTTCGGCCGCGGCTGGCCGGGCGGCGGGCGCGGCGGTCCGCGTGGCCACAGGGGGGGCGGCAAGCGCCTTCTGGCCCGGGGTGACCTGCGCTGGCTGATCCTGTCACTGATCGCCGAGGACGGCCCGGCCCACGGCTATGAGCTGATCAAGGCCATCGAGGCCCGGATGGGCGGCGCCTATGCGCCCAGCCCCGGCGTCATCTATCCAACCCTGACCCTGCTGGAGGAGATGGGCGCGCTCGACGGGCGCGAGGAGGCCGGCAAGAAGCGCTATGCCATCACTGAAGCGGGGCGGACCCTGCTGGAGGAAAACGCAGAGGCCCTGACCGACCTGCGCGAGATGCTGGCCAAATTCGCCCACCGCGCGGCGCGGCCGGCCCCCATCGCCGAGGCCATCGTGCGGCTGCGCGGCGTGGTGCACGCCAAGCTGGCCGAGGACATTCCGCTGGACGAGGCGCGCATCCGTGAGGTCGCCGAAATTCTGAACCAGGCTGCGGACCGGGTGGAAAAGGCATGACCGACGCCCTGCGCATCGCCCGCCGCGTCCGCCATCCGCTGAAATTCCGCCTGCTGGAGGTGGTCGGGGTTTCCGACCTGACACCGTCGCTGAAGCGGGTGGTCTTGACCGGCGATCTGGAGGACTTCGTGTCCCTCGGCTTCGACGATCATGTGAAGCTCATCCCGGCCGGTGACGGGGAGAACCCCGCCGTGCCGACGATCGGGCCGGAGGGGCCGGTCTTCGAAGGGCCGCGCCCGATCATGCGGGACTATACGCCTCGCCAGTGGGATACGACGAACCGGACGCTGACGATTGATTTCGCCGTCGGGCACGGCGGTCCGGCGACGGACTGGGTCATGACCGCCCGGCCCGGATCGAAGCTGGGCGTCGGCGGGCCGCGGGGCTCCTTCATCGTGCCGACGGCCTTCGCTCACCATGTGCTGATCGGCGACGAGACGGCGATCCCCGCGATTTCCCGCCGACTGGAGGAATTGCCGGCCGGTGTGAAGGCGCTGGTGGTCGTGGAGGTCGAGGACGAGGCTTCGGCTCCGCCGTTGAACAGCGCCGCGGAACTGACGGTGGTGCGGGTGGACCGCAAGGGCGGGCCGCGCGGGCGGGTCGAGGCCTTGCAGGCCGCTGTTCAGACGGCCCTGGCCGCCCTTCCCCGGGACGACGCCTACGTCTGGATCGCGGGCGAAAGCCAGGTGGCGCGGACCCTGCGCGGCGTGGTGGTCGCTCTCGGCTTTGACCCCAGGGCGCTGAAAGCCGCCGGCTACTGGCGCGCGGGCGCTGTCGGGGCCCACGAGGTCATCGAGGACTGACCCCGACCCCTCCGTCCCGGCGAGAAGTCGCGCCGCGCCACCTCTCCACTGCGTGGAGAGGTGAACCGCGCTCCTCACCTCTCCGGCGACGCCGGGTAGGGGGACCATCCGAAGGAGGGTGGAGGGGTGAAGCGGACCCGCGCTCAAGCAGCGAGCCGCCGCGCGGCGAGCGTCAGCGCTCCTTCAGATCAGTGACGGAAGACCCGCACGCCGGTGAAGGCCATGGCGATGCCCTTTTCGTCGGCGGCGGCGATGACCTCGGCGTCACGCATGGAGCCGCCCGGCTGGATCACGGCCGTCGCGCCCGCGGCCACCGCTTCCAGCAGGCCGTCGGCGAACGGGAAGAAGGCTTCCGACGCACAGGCCGAACCCTCGGCCAGCGAATGGGCCAGACCCTTGGCCTCGCCGGCCTCGCGGGCGCGGATGGCGGCGATGCGGGCCGAGTCCCGGCGGTTCATCTGCCCGGCGCCGATGCCGGCCGTCTGGCCGTCCTTGGCGTAGACGATGGCGTTGGACTTCACGTGCTTGGCCACGGTGAACGCGAACAACATGTCCTGGATCTCGGTCGGCGTCGGCTGGCGCTTCGTCACGATCTTCAGATCGGAGGGTTTGATCAGGCTGCGGTCGCGGCTCTGGACCAGGAAGCCGCCAGCGACCGAACGGAACACCTCGCCCGGACCGTGCGGGTCGGGCAGGCCGTCGGTGATCAGCAGGCGCAGGTTCTTCTTGGCCGCGAAGACTTCCCTGGCTTCGTCATCGGCGCCGGGGGCGATGACCACCTCGGTGAAGATGTCGGTGATGGCGCGGGCGTCGGCGCCGTTCAGCACGCGGTTGACGGCGATCACCCCGCCGAAGGCCGAGACGGCGTCGCATTCCAGCGCGCGCGCATAGGCTTCCGACAGGTCCTTCCCGACCGCCACGCCGCAGGGGTTGGCGTGCTTCACGATGACCACGGCCGGCTGCTCGAACTCGGCCACCAGCTCATAGGCGGCGTCGGCGTCGGCGATGTTGTTGTAGCCCAGCTCCTTGCCCTGGATCTGGGTGGCGTAGGCGACGCCGGGGCGCGCCTCGCCGGTGCGGTAGAAGGCGCCCGTCTGGTGCGGGTTCTCGCCGTAGCGCAGGGTCTGGGCCAGCGAACCGGCGATCGACTTCCGGGCCGGGGCCGCGTCGCCGACCTGACCGGCGAACCAGGCCGAGACGGCGGCGTCATAGGCGGCGGTGCGGGCGAAGGCGCGGGCGGCCAGACGCTTGCGCAGCTCCAGGGTGGTGGCCCCGTCGGCCTTCAGCGCGGCCAGCACCTCGTCCACGGCGACCTTGTCGACGCAGACGGCGACATAGCCGTGGTTCTTCGAGGCCGAGCGGATCATGGCCGGACCGCCGATGTCGATGTTCTCGACGGCCGCTTCAAAACCGCCGCCAGAGGCCACGGTCTGTTCGAACGGATAGAGGTCGATCCAGGCGATATCGATGCCGCCGATGCCGTGTTCGGTCATGGCCGCGGCGTGGGACGGCTCGTCCCGCACGCCCAGCAGGCCGCCGTGCACCACCGGGTGCAGGGTCTTGACCCGGCCGTCCATCATTTCCGGGAAGCCGGTCAGGTCGGCCACGTCCTTCACCGGCAGGCCGAAGCCGGCGATGGCGGCGCGGGTGCCGCCGGTCGAGACCAGTTCGACGCCCAGATCGTGCAGGGCGCGCGCGGCCTCCTCAAGTCCGGTCTTGTCGCTCAGCGAAATCAGGGCGCGCTTCGGCGCCACGCGGTTCGGCGCGGGGGGAAAGTCGGGAGCGGCGGGCATGGCGACGTCCGTGATCTGGAATGGGGTCGGGGAGACGCGCGGGGCTCTAGCACGGGGACGGACGAAAAGTCAGCCAAGGGCCCTTCAAAAGACGTCGCTTGACTCATTTCGATGATTAGCTAATCATCACAATATGAGTTCGGTCTTCAAAGCCCTGTCCGATCCGACCCGTCGCCGGGTCCTGCAGCTGTTGCGGCAGGGACCGATGAGCGCGGGAGAGCTGAGCGATCAGTTCGACGTGTCGAAGCCGACCATGTCGGCGCATTTCGCGGTGCTGCGGGAGGCCGATCTGGTGCACGCCGAGAAGGCCGGGAAGTCGGTCATCTATCACCTGAAACTGTCGGTGCTCGAGGAAGCGCTGCTCGGCTTCGTCCATTCATTCGGCCTCGGCGTGGAGACGCCGACGCCTGGAGAGGAGACTGCGAAATGAAAAAGGACCTCGTATCCAGCCTGGCCTGGGCCGGCGGCCTGATCGCGCTAGCGCTCGCCGCCAGCCTTGCACGGCGGGAGGGCTATGTGGACGGCGACAGCGTGACCCGTCTGGTCATGGGCGCCATCGGCCTGATGCTGGTCTGGTTCGGAAACCGGATGCCCAAGGCCCTGGCGCCCGGCAAACACGCCCGCAGGGTCAATCGCGTCGGCGGCTGGTCCATGGTGATCAGCGGGCTGATCTATGCGGGCTTCTGGGCGTTCGCGCCGATCCAGGCGGCGGTCTGGGGGGGATGCGCCGCCGTGGCCGCGGGCATCGCCGTGACGATGGGGTACTGCCTTCACCTCCGCACTGGCGGTGAGCCGGCCTGAGGCGTCAGTCCGCCGCCAGCGTCCCGAAATCCACCACTGTCACCGGGGCCCGGCCCATGGCGGTCAGGGCCTTGCGGAACTGGTCCTGCGCCATCGCCGTGGTCGCGGTGTTGGTCAGGGGGTGAAAGTTGACGATGTCGGCGTCCCACAGGGCCTTGTCGAGGATGAAGGTCACGCGCTGGTCGGGATCGTTGATCAGGGCCAGGGCCGTCACCGAGCCGGGGCGGACGCCCAGGGTCTCGTAGAGCAGGTGCTCATTGCCGAAGGACAGGCGGTCCGAACCGAGGGTCTTGGGCGCCCGCTTCAGATCGACCACCGTGTCCTGCCGCGCCGAGATCAGCCATAGCTTCCCCTTCTTGTCCTTGAGGAACAGGTTCTTGGTGTGGGCGCCCGGCATGGCCGCCTTGAGCTCCAGCCCCTCCTCGACGCGGAAGACGGCGGGGTGGTCGTGGGTGGTCTGTTCGACGCCCTGCTCGGCCATCCACGCCAGCAGGCGGTCGCGGTCGTATGCGGGCTCGGGTGCGGTCGGCTTGTCTTCGGTCATGGCGGTTCGGTAGGGAGGGAGCCTTATCGCTTACCCGCCGGAGGCCGCCTGTGGAACTGGAATGCTATCCGATGACGCCGCAGCCGCCGGACCTGGCGCCGGGCCGGGTGTCGCGGGACTGGATGGACGCCTTCGCCCAGCGACATCCCTATCGCTGCCTGCCGCTCAACATGGCGAATACGACGGGCTGGGAGATTCTCTGCCCCTTCACCTTCACCGCGGAATGGAACGGCGGTCCTTCCCAGTCGGACATCGTGATCACGCCGGAGCGGCCGACCCCGCACCTGCACCATTTCGTGACCTCGCATTTCTCGCGCGGGGTGTTGACCCTGCATCCGCAGTATCTGTTCCGCACGCCGCCGGGCTGGGGGATGCTGGCGGGCGGGGCGCCGAACCATGTGAAGGATGGCATCCAGCCGCTGACCGGCCTGATCGAGACCGACTGGCTGCCCTTCCCCTTCACCATGAACTGGATCTTCACCCGTCCCGGGAAGGTGACGTTCAGGAAGGGCGAGCCGTTCTGCTTCATCACCCCGTTCGAGCACCGCAAGGTCGAGTCCTTCGAACCGGTGATCCGGACGCTGGAGTCCAACCCCAACATGAAGGGGCAGTACGACGCCTGGCTGAAGGCGCGCAGCGAGTTCAATCACGCCCTTGCGGCCGGTGACCCGGAAGCCGTGAAGGAGCAGTGGCAGCGCTTCTATTTCAAGGGCGAGATTCCGCAGAATCTCGGCGCCGCGCCGGCGACCCACACCAACAAGCGCCGGCTGAAGACCCCCCGGGTGGGACTCTAGAACGATCGGCCGCCGGCGATCCGGCCACGGAAAAGCCCCGCCCGGATCGCCGGACGGGGCTTCTTTCTGTCTGGACGGCGAAGCTGGTCGCCTGAGCCGCCGGCGCCGGATCAGCTGCGCGGGACGCGGCCGCCGAGATTGCTGACGACCTCGCGGGCGTCAAAGGCGTTCGGATCGTTGGTGGGCTTGGGTCCGCGACCCATGACGATCTCGGCCGTGGCCTCGAACCGGTCGATCTCCCGGACGTCGAGGTCGCCGCCGATCGGGCCGCGGTAGCCCCAGGGGCTCCAGTAGCCGCGGCTGTAGTAGCGCCAGTTGGGCCCCCAGAACGGGCTGTAACGGCTGTCGGCGAAGGGATCGCGCGTCGCCTGCAGGCGCACGTCGCGGTCGGTCGACCGGTTGACGGTCGCGAACCAGTCATGGCCGCTTTCCAGCGTCAGCTCGGCCGCCCTCAGCAGCAGGGCCATCTCGACCTGCTCGCGCGAGGTGACGGAGTTGCCGGCGAAATTGACGCGGAAACGGTCAGAGTCGACGCGCTGCTCGGAATAGCCGTAGCGGTTCTGGGCCGAGGCCGGACCGTAGGGGGTGGCCGTGGCGCAGGCGGACAGGGCGAGCGCCGCCGCCGTCACCAGCAGCACGGGCTTGAGGAAACGGGTGTTCATCGGATGCTCCTTAAGCGCGAACTACGCGCTTCTGTGGCTGAACGGTATATGAACGGCGCCGGTTCCGGTATGCGGCAAACCGCTATAAACGCGAGAGAATAAGCACGGCGGCGGCGATCAGCAGAGCGCCGGTCAAAAAGGCGAAGCCTCTCCGGAATCTAGGTTCTGACATCCGTCGCGACAAGGCCGCGCCGCCCAGGCCGTAGGCGGACATGCTGATCACATCCATCCCGATGGTGGCGAGGGCGAACAGGGCGAGCTGGGGCGCAGCGGGGCGATTGACGTCCAGGAACGGCGGCAGGACAGCGGTGAAGAACAGAACGGCTTTCGGATTGGCGATCTGGACCATGAATCCGTCGACGACCGCGTTTCGTCCCAACCTCACGGTCGGCGTCTCGGGATCGGCGGCGGTGGCGAACGCTCCGCGCCACGCCCTGTAGCCCAGCCAGCCGACATAGAGGGCGCCGGCGATCGAGATGAAGCGGAAGATGTCGGGGAAGGCGACGACGAGGGCCCCGAGGCCGAGGGCTGCGGCGCCGAACCAGACGAGGGTCGCGGCATTCATCCCGACCACGCCGAGCAGGGCGCCGACCCTCCCGCGCTGGACCCCGTTGGCGACGGAGAAGACGTTGGCGGGCCCGGGCGTGATCGCCATGACGGCCATCACGCCGAGGAAGGTCGCATACAGGTGGGGGTCGACAGGCAGGCGCATTCCGCTCCTGTCTGACCGTCGCGCCCCGCGGTCAAGGGCGGGCGCGGTCCGGCGGGGTCAGTCGGCCGTCGGCGCCGGAGCCTCGGCCGGGGTCCCGGCGTCGCCCTCGTCGAGATCGATCCGGATTTCGCCGTCGGTGGCTTCATCGATCGCGTCAAGGGCCTCGCCAAGGGCGTACTCGGCCATCAGACCGTAGGTCGCCATGTGTTCAGGGTCGTTCGAGGCCCAGGCGCCATTGGCGGCCATGCCGCCGGCCGCCTGCAGGGCGCCGGACTCGACGACGCCGTTCATCGCCTCGGTGACGAGGCCCTCGATGTCGATCTCCGCCAGCGCCGCACCGGCGATGGCGCCGACATGCTCGCTCACCGTCGCGGTGAACGCCGCGACATCCGGCTGATACTCCGCCCAGATGCCGACGATGCGCGCCCGCTTCTCGGCTTCCGACAGGCTCTGGTCGGCGGCGATGGCGTCCGCGCGCGATCCGAAGGCCTCCATGCGGGCCTCGAAGCGTTCGGCGGCGGCCTCAATGGCGGCTTCGGCGGCGTCGGACGACGCGCCGGGCGCGGTCTGGGGGTCGGCCGCGAGCGCCGCCGACAGCGGCAGGACGGCGAGGGCGGCGGCGAGGGACAGGGCCTTGATCATCGAAGGACTCCAGCGAAGGGCAGGTCCGCAGGGTCCGCCCAACGCTGTTCAACCTCAAGTGAAATCGCGGTAAGGCGCCCGCGGCGTGACCTCAGGCGCCGTCGTCCGTCTCGCCGGTGACGAGGGCCTGGGTGATCTGGGCGATGATCATCGGGCCGATCATGCTCATGGCGCCGGCGATTTCGTCGGGCGAGGCGCCCTCGGCGGCGGCCTGGAAGGAGACCAGGTCGCGGATGGCGGCCGTGAACTCGTCCAGCACGGGTTGATGCGGGGTCAGAAGGGCCTGGATCCGGGCGGACTTGTCTTCCGCCGAAAGGCTTGCGTCGGTCCGGATCGCGGCGGCGCGAGGCTCAAGGTCGGCCATGACGGTCTTGAGGGCCTCGCCGGCGGCTTCGACCCGCGCGGTGACGGCGGCGGAGGCCTGCGGCAGGCCGAGCGTATAGGCGAGGGTCGCCTGCATCGGAT
>NZ_JBLYQK010000011.1:0-89062 GCF_048799765.1 Brevundimonas sediminis | reverse complement strand
GCCGTCGGCGCCGGCGCCGGCCGCCGCGCCGGCCGAGGGGGCGGACCATGCGGCGCCGCTGGTGCTGGTCGTCGATGACCATCCCGTCAATCGCGAGGTGGCGCGCATCATGCTGGAGGCCCTCGGTTGCGAGGTGGCCGAGGCCTGCGACGGCGCCGAGGCGGTCGAGGCGGTGCGGGACGGCGTCTTCGATCTGGTCCTGATGGATGTGCGGATGCCCCGGATGGACGGGCTGGAGGCCACGCGGCGCATCCGCGGCCTGCCGCAGGGGGATGATCTGGCCATCGTGGCCATGACCGCCGACGCCATGCCCGAGGACGTCTGTCGCTGCCTCAACGCCGGCATGAACGCCCATATGGCCAAGCCGGTCAGCCAGGGGGGGCTGTATGACGCGGTCAGCCGGGCCCTGTCGGGCGAACTGCCGCCGGCCCGGGTCGGTCGCGCGGCCTGATCAGTCCCCGAACGGGAAGCGCTCGGCCCAGAACGCCTGCAACTCCGGCAGGGCGTCGACCCGTTTCACCACGGGCGTCATCCCCGGCGCGACCTCGTGGAACCGGTCCCGACGGGGCCGCCAGCGGCTGACCACGGCGACATAGAGGTCCAGCACCGTCAGCGTGTCGCCCAGCAGCCAGCGACCCGGCGTGATCTGCCTGTCCATCATGCCCCAGCAGTCGGCGATCCGGTCCAGCGTCAGCGCCTCGATCCGCGCCTGCGCCGCCGGATCGTCGCCGCCCAGCCGCGACGGCACATCGCGAACCCAGAACATCGAATAGATGGAGGCGGGAATGAAACTCATCCAGCGCAGGAACTGCGCCCGGCGCGGGTCGCCCGGCCGCGGCGCGAGGGCGGCTTCGGGATGCTGTTCCGTGAGCCAGAGCAGGATGGCGGCGCTTTCGGTGATGGTCTCGCCGCCGGGCGTGACCAGGGCCGGGACCTGACGCATCGGATTGACCGGGGCGACCTTGTCGCGCTCGCTGTCGCCCTCCCAGGTGACGGCCTCGATCACCTCATAGGGCGCGCCGATCAGGGTCAGGGCCGCCTCGACCGGGACCGAGCCCGAGCCGGCGGCGCCGTAGACGGTGTAGGTCATGCGCTGTCCTCCTCGGGGCTGAACCTACGCCGCCGCAGGGGGCTCCGCACCCAAGTCCTTGGACGCACGGCACAAGTCCGCCTCGGGACCATCCCCTGCTTCATCCCCAGACCTGTATGGCCCGCCTACTACATCTAGCGTCTGCTGAAAATGTGATCGCTAAATAGCCGCAATTCGGCTTGGCGCCGGGGTCGCTCGCCCGCATGGTGAAAATCACTTCTCCCAACGGATTCGCTGTCAGAGCTCTCCCGATGAACGCGCATGTCTCGCCCACTGGTCTGATCACGCCCGGCCTGCTGACCCCTTCGACCGCCTACAAGCCGTTCCGCTATCCGTGGGCGTTCGACATGTGGAAGAAGCAGCAGCAGGTCCACTGGATGCCGGAAGAGGTGCCGCTGGGCGAGGACGTCAAGGACTGGGCCGCCAATCTGAACGACGGCGAGCGCAACCTTCTGACCCAGATCTTCCGCTTCTTCACCCAGGCGGACATCGAGGTGCAGGACAACTACATGGAGCGCTACGGTCGGGTGTTCAAACCGACCGAGGTCAAGATGATGCTGGCGAGCTTCGCCAACATGGAGACCATCCACATCGCGGCCTACGCCCTGCTGCTCGAGACCATCGGCATGCCCGAGGCCGAGTTCGGCGCCTTCATGGAATACGAGGCCCTGCGCGACAAGCACGACTACATGGGCCAGTTCGGCGTGGACACGGACGCCGACATCTGCCGGACCCTGGCCATGTTCGGCGGCTTCGCCGAAGGTCTGCAGCTGTTCGCCTCGTTCGCGATGCTGATGAACTTCCCGCGCCAGAACAAGATGAAGGGCATGGGCCAGATCGTGTCGTGGTCGGTGCGGGACGAGAGCCTGCACTGCGACGGGATCATCAAGCTGTACCACGCCTTCAACAAGGAAACCGGCGCGGTCACCAAATCGGTGGCGGACGACATCGTCGAATGCTGCCGCACGGTCGTGAACATGGAAGACAAGTTCATCGACCTGGCCTTCGAGATGGGCCCGGTGAACGGCATGACCGCCGAGGACATCAAGGCCTACATCCGCTTCATCGCCGACTGGCGCCTGCGCCAGCTGCAGCTGCCGGAGCTGTACGGCGGCGTGAAGGACAATCCGCTGCCCTGGCTGCAGTCCCTGCTGTCGGGAGTCGAGCACGCCAACTTCTTCGAGGCCCGCGCCACGGAATACTCCAAGGCCGCGACCAAGGGCGCGTGGCACGGCGCCGACGGCGTCTGGGGCTCGTTCGACGCCCTGATGAAGAAGCGCAAGGAAGACGCGGAGGCGTAAGCCTCCGCTACGTCCCCGCCGGCGCCGCTTCCGGCAGTTCGGTGCTGCACGACCAGGCGGCGCAGTAGGCGTTGCGCATGTGCGAGGCCAGCCGTTCGTTGGCGGCGAAGAACTCCGGGCTTTCGGCCTCGAGCTGGTACAGCGTCGGGAACATCACATACCCGCTGGGCTTCGACAGCTCGCGTCGATCCGCCGGCAGCAGGGTCTGCACCACGGCCAGCGGCATGACCGCCCGTCGCGCGGCGCCTTCGGCGGCGTAGGCGCTGTCGACGATCCTGCCCACGGTGGTCATCCGGTCCAGTTCGACGCTGCGGGTGGCCCGGTACTGGGCCGCGCGGTTCTCGGCCTCGCCCATATAGGACAGGCTGCGGCGCACCACGGCCACGTCGGCCTCGCGGACCGGTTCGCCGGTGTAGGGCCCGGGCGCGGGCGGCGGGTTGAAACTGATCACGAAGGTGATGGGCGCGGGCGCCGGGCGGCCGTCCAGGGTCTGGGGCGCGACCGTGTATTTCGACAGCAGGCGCGGCACTCCGGCCTCGAAATTCAGCCCCTCGGGCGCAACCGCGATCTGGCGACAGCGCTGCAGCGTGCCCGATATCGAATATTCGCAGCGCATCTTCACCTTGCCGGGGATGCGCGCCATGCGGGCGAAGGCCGGATAGACCTCGGCGATGTCGGACGCTGACGGGCGGGCGGTGAACTGGGCCGGCACGATCTCGGGGCCCTTCTCGCACGCGTTCAGGCCAGAGACGGCGGCGAGCGCGATCACGCCCGAGATGGTCCGGTTCAGCATGAGACTCCCCCATGTCCGCGTCGTCCCCCTCGGCGACGCGAGCCCTTCCTTATCGCTTTGATATCGATGCTCTGACAAGCCGCCGGGGACCGGCGCCGAACGTGACCCCCGTCGCCGCGCGATTGCGCTAGAAGGCGGGCCATGACCACGCCCAATGTCGCCCTCGTCGGCTTCGGCTATGCCGGACAGACCTTCCACGCGCCCCTGATCGCCGCCTGTCCGGACCTGCGGCTGCACACCGTCGTCACCGGCAAGCCGAACCTCGTCCGCGCCGCCTGGCCCGGGGCGCGGGCCGTCGCCGACCTGGAGGCCGTGCTGGCCGATCCGGAGATCGATCTGGTCGTGCTGGCCACGCCCAACGCCCTGCATGCCCCGCAGGCGCGTGCGGCGCTCGAGGCCGGCAAGGCGGTGGTCATCGACAAGCCCTTCGCCCTGTCGCTGGAGGAGGCGCGCGGGGTGACCGATCTGGCGCGGGACAAGGGTCTGTTCCTGTCGGTGTTCCACAATCGCCGCTGGGACGCCGACTTCCTCGGACTGCGGGCGCAGATCGCCTCGGGCGCGCTCGGCGACATCCGCACCCTTGAAAGCCATTTCGATCGCTTCCGACCGGAGGTGCGCGACCGCTGGCGCGAGCGGGACGGACCGGGCGGCGGAATCTGGAATGATCTGGGACCGCATCTGATCGATCAGGCGCTGGTCCTGTTCGGCATGCCGCTCGGGATCACCTGCGAGCTGGCGGTGCTGCGTGACGGCGGACGGGCGACGGATTGGTCCCATGCGGTCCTGCGCTATGCCGACAGGCGAGTGATCCTGCACGCCGACATGACCACGCCCGCGCCGGACATCCGCTTCGCCGTACACGGGACCAAGGCGTCGTGGCTGAAGGGCGGGCTGGATGTGCAGGAGGACCAGCTGAAGGCCGGGCAGGGCGTCGGCGCGGACGGCTGGGGCGTCGATCCCCGTCCGGCCATCGTGGTCGACGGCGCCACCGGCGACCGGAGCGAGGTCGCCTGCCCGTCCGGGGACTATGCCGCCTACTACGCCGGGGTCGCGGCGGCGCTCACGGGCCGGGGCGGGAATCCCGTCCCGCCGGAACAGGCGCTGGCCGTCATGGCGGTGCTGGAGGCCGGGATCGAGAGCAACCGGCGGCGGGCGGAGGTGGCCTTCTAGGTCCCCGGCTGGATATACGGGATGCGACCGAAGAAGCGCCGCTCATCGCCGCGCGGGTCATTCTCCATGCGGGACGCCCGGTCCAGCACCATGGTCTCGCGGCGGGCCAGCGAATAGGGCGTCCAGCGCGGCAGGCCGGGGTGGTTGGGGTCGCCGGTGCGGGCGAAGGCGATCAGGGCGTCGGCCATCCGGTCGGCCATCGCCTGTCCGTCGGGGCCTGAAGCGCCCGAGCCCTCGGCCATGACATTGTCCAGCATCAGGGGGATGTCCGAGGTGTGGTAGGCCCCCGTCCGTCCGTTGGTTCGGCGGCTGGGGAAGTCGAGCTGATAGACGAAGGCAGGCGAACCCTGCGCCGCCCGGGCCTCGGCCTCGATCACCGCCGCCCGCCACGACCGCGCGGCGGTGGTGGCGCGGATCAGCACCTGGTCGGGCGTCAGCTCCGGATGCTCCGCGCGATACCAGGCGACCACCTCCTCCGGCGCGACGTCGATGCGCATCTGTGACGGCGTCAGCTTCGCCGGCAGGGTCTCCCAGGTCAGCCCGGCCGTGGACGGATCGTCGCCGAGGAAGGCCAGGGTCTCTTCGCGGCAGTTGCCGATCATCATCGGGATCGCCGCCGACTGCGCCGGGGCGTCGGGGAAGAACGGATGGCGCGGCAGGCTCCGGCCGTCCAGCACCGGGCCGAAATAGAGGGAGCCGCCGAGGATCGGATCGGTGGCGCCCGAGGCCTCGATCAGCCTTTGCACCGGCAGGGTGCGGACCTCGTCGATCCGGTCCGGCGTCAGGCCCAGCGCCTCCAGCCAGACCTGCCCGCGTCGCGTGGCGTTGAGCGGGCCGGATGCGGTGACCTGCTGGCCGCTCAGGGTCACGGCGCGGTGGAACAGGCCCGCGGCGGCGGGCATGGCTATCAGGGTGGCGATCTTGGCCCCGCCGCCCGACTGGCCGACGAGGGTGACGCAGGCCGGATCGCCGCCGAAGGCCGCGATGTTGTCGCGCACCCACTCCAGGGCGAGGACCAGGTCGAGCTGGCCCAGATTGCCGCTGTCCTCGAAACCGGGCGCGAGCCGGGCCAGGGGGGCGTAGCCGAGCGGCCCCAGCCGGTGGTTCACGGTGATCACCACGGCGTCGCCGCGCACCGCCAGCCGCGCCCCGTTGGTCAGGGGGCTGGAGCCCGATCCGGTCGAATAGGCGCCGCCGTGGATGTAGACGATGACGGGGCGTCGGCTGCCCGGGTTTGGCGGGGTCCAGATGTTCAGCCGCAGGCAGTCCTCGGACTGGTCCGGTTCACCGCCACGCTGGGGCGAGGCGGGGCCGAAGCGATCGGTCGCCGACGGGCCGCCGCGCGCCGGGCGCGGGGGCTGGAAGCGCTCTGCCTCGCCATAGCGGATGCCCTTCGCCGACAGGGCCTCGCCGTCACGATGGAGCCGGAAGGGGCCGGAGCGGGTGCGAACGGCAATAGAGTCGGTCCCGGCCCGGGCGCCGACGGCGGACAGGGCGGCTGTCGCGCCCGCCGTCAGGCCGAGCCCGCGTCGGGTCAGTCCTCCGCCTGTCCGGCCCGTCGTCTGCATCCCGCGTCCCCCGAAGGCGTCTGGCGTCTACTTGGGCGCCGAACAGGTGCGGGCGGCGAGGCAGGCGGCGACCTCCGCGTCGTGGGCGGCCCGGTCCCGTTCCCACTGAGCGCGCGCCGCGTCGGCGGCGGCGACGTCGGCCTCCCACTGAACGCGGGCGGTGTCGGCCCGGGCGGCGTCTTCACGCCAACGACGGTTTTCCGTTTCGAAGCGGGCCTGATCGGCGGCTTCGGTCGCCTCGGCGGCGGCGTTGCGGGCGGCGATGCCCTCGTTCAGCTTGGCCGTGGCCGAAACCTCGGCGGGATCCTGCGCCGACTCCGGCGCCGAGTGATAGGTCTCGCCGCGCAGCCGCAGCCATTCGTCCGAGCCCGGCGTCGGCGCGACGGGGGCGGTCGGGGCGGGCTCGGCGACCGGCGGGGTCCCGGCCGGCCGGACCTGCTGCGCCATGGCCGGCGCGGCGGCCAGGGTGAGGGCGGCGAGGCCGGCGAAGGCGAGGCGCGACGGAAGGGGGCGGGTCATGTCAGGTCTCCTCGAGAGAAACGTCGCCTTCAAGCTGGACCGTTTTCAGGCGTTGCGCGAGCCTAAACGCCGCCCGCGCGATTTGGCTCAGTTCGGAAACCGCAGTTCGAAGGTGGTGCCTGTCGGCCCGGTGTCGATCAGGGTCAGGGTTCCGCCGTTGTTGGCCGCCAGTTCGCGCGAAATGGTCAGGCCCAGCCCGGTGCCGCCCGAGGCGCGGCCGCTGACGAAGGCCTCGAACAGGCGATCCGCCACGCGCGGGGGAATGCCGGGGCCGTCGTCGCTGATCAGGATCACGCAGTCGCCGTCGGCGGTCGAGCCGGAGACCCGAACCGACCCGCGCCTGTCCGCCCGCGTGGCGTCGCTCTCGATGGCCTGACGGGCGTTCCGCAGCAGGTTCACCAGGATGCGGTACAACTGGTCCGGATCGGCGTGGACGTTGAAGCGGGCGGGCAGGGCCTTGACCAGCCGGACCCCGTCCGGCGACAGGCCGGCGTCCTCGGCGGCGACGGTGAGGGCCGACGACAGGGGGGCGCGCACCTTCTGCGGCGGCGGCTCCTCACTGCGGCCGTACTCCAGCACATTGCGGGACAGGGCGGCGGCCCGGCCCAGCGCCCGCTCCAGCCGGGGCAGGGCCTTGGCGACGGCGGGATCGGGCGAATCGGCCAGCCGCTCCGACGCCATCTGGGCCGAGGTCAGCATGTTGCGCAGGTCATGATTGATCTTGGCCACGGCTTCGCCCAGCGCCACCAGCCGGGCGCGCGAGCGCAGGGACTGGCGCACCTCTTCCTGCATCCGGGCCAGTTCGCGCTCCACGCGGCCGATCTCATCCTGCCGCCGACTGGGGGCGTCGCCCTCGGCTTCCGGATCCCGCGCAAACAGTTCGATCGACCGGGTGACCCGACGCAGCGGCTGCAGCACCAGGAAGGCCAGACCCGCATAAAGCAGCCCCCCGGCCACCAGAGAGACGAACAGGGAGGTCAGCAGGCTGTTGCGCAGGAAGGTCTTCAGCTCGGCCTTCAGGGGCTGGGCGGGCGCCAGGATCTCGATGAAGTCGCCGGAGCGGTAGCGTGGCCGGGCCTGGACGCGGATGGACCGGTCGGGGTGTCCGAACAGGGTCTGCCAGGGGTCCCACAGCCGGGCCAGGGGGCGGCGCTGGCGCAGGTCGATCAGGTCCGGGGTGCGGGGCAGGTTCGGCGCCTGCAGCAGCAGCCGGCGCACGCCCTGGTCGCCGACGACGACCGCCTGCACGCCGCCGATGGCCAGAAGCTGTTCCGCCGTGTCGTCCTCGACCGCGGAATAGGGCAGGGCCTCGACGCCGACCGAGGCCAGTTCGGCCGACTGCAGCCGGTCCAGCAGCCAGCGCTCATGGAAATTCGCCGCGCTGGGGGCGACGATCAGCACCTCGACCGAGGCGGCGAACAGGAAGGTCAGGCCGAGCAGGCGCCAGGACAGGGCGTCGGGCGCATGGAACCGCAGGCGTTCGCGCCAGTCGGCGGGAACGCGCAGCCCCTTGCGGACTTCGCTCAGAAAGGCGCGCGGCGGCGTCATTCTTCCCCTAACGCAAGGTTGGCCGTCCGGGCTGCTTGTCTCACGTCCCGGCCTTCCGGCCCAGAGCCGCCTGAACGCCCTTCAGGGCGAAGGGAAGAACGACCGCCAGCACGAAGACGCCGGTCATCGGCGCCCAGAACTGGGCGAACAGGGCCTGGAAGTCGGGGTCTGGGTTCTCGGCCAGCAGGGTGTTCAGCCGGGCGCCGATCCAGCAGTAGATGGTGTGGGCGGGCAGCAGGCCGATGACGGTGGCGATGGTGTAGGGGGCGAGCCGCACCGTCATCATCCCGGCGGCGATATTGATCATGTGGAAGGGCACCACCACCGCCAGCCGGCTGGCCAGCACGTACCAGAAGGTGTCCTTGTCGATGGCGACGCAGACCTTCTGCATCAGGCCCTGGTTGCGTTCGGCCCGTTCGCGCAGACTCCGGCCCAGGGCCGAGGTGGCCACGCCATAGACCATCAGGGCGCCGATCGTGGCCGCGATCGCGGTGGCGACCCCGCCGACCCAGGGGCCGAACAGATAGCCGGCCGTAATGGTCACGAAGAAGACGCCGGGCACCACGCTGGCCGTCAGGACGGCGAAGACCGCCATCAGGATCAGCAGGCTGACGACATAATGTTCGGCGGTGAAGGCCCTGAACTCCGCCCCGTGATCGCGGATGGTGTCCAGCGACAGATAGCGGTTCCAGCCCATGCCGAAGATCAGGGCGATGATCGCCGCCAGGGCGATCAGGGGCAGGAAGCGCTTCAGGCGGGCCATTTTCTCTCCGTACAGGCGCGATCAGATGGGCGCTACGGCGTTGACTCCGTCGGATCGTCCCCTTATACGCCCGCCCTTCCTGCGGCGGACGTGTTCCGGCGCGTCCCAGTTACTCTTACCAAGGAGCCCGACCGTGAAGCGGACCTATCAGCCGTCGCGACTCGTGCGCAAGCGCCGTCACGGCTTCCGTTCGCGGATGGCCACCAAGAACGGTCAGAAGATCGTTGCGCGCCGCCGCGCCAAGGGCCGCAAGCGCCTGACGGCCTGAGTCGTCAGCGCTCTGCGCGAGCGCATGGGCGATATCGTCAAAATTTGTCGCCTGACGTCGCGGCCCCAGTTTCTGGCGGCCGCGAAAGGCGTTTCAGAGGCCCGCGGCGCGGTGGTCGTCCAGCGACTGGACCGCGCCGACGGCGACGCCTCGATCCGCCTCGGCTTCACCGCCACCCGCAAGGTCGGCGGCGCCGTGGTGCGCAACCGCGCCAAGCGCCGCCTGCGCGAGGCCGCCCGCGCCCTTGCGCCGCAGTTCGGGGTGGCCGGAAGCGACTATGTCTTCATCGCCCGCATGGGCACGGTCGACCGCGACTGGGACCGTTTGCTTGACGATGTGAAATCGGCGCTTACAAGGCTGGCGACCCCGCGGTCGGCGCCCAAACCCGCGCCCTCGACGCCCGCGCCAGCCGGCCAGGATTCCTGATCTCCATGCCTCCTCAGAACAACAGCCGCAACACGATCATCTTCTTCGTGCTCGCGGCGATCATGGTGACCCTCTATTCGGTCTTCGTCGTCGGTCCCCAGCGCAAGGCCGAGGAGGCGCGACGCGCCGAGGCCGTCGCCGAACAGGGCGCCGCCGCCAACGCGCCCCGGGCGGATGCGACGCCGGGCTCGGCGCCCGGCACGGTGTTCGTCGAGGACCGCCGGCAGGCGCTGGCGACCTCGGCCCGCGTGCCGATCCGCACCCCGCACCTGACCGGCTCGCTGTCGCTGACCGGCGGCCGTATCGATGACCTGTTCCTGACCAGCTATCGCGAGACCCTCGACAAGGACTCGCCGCCGGTCGAGCTGTTCCGCCCGCAGGGCATGCGCGACGCCTATCAGGCGCTGTTCTTCTGGAACGGTCAGAACGTGACTGGCGGCGTGCCCGGCCCGAACACCGTCTGGCGCCTGACGCAGGGCTCGACCCTGACGCCGTCGACCCCGGTCACCCTGACCTGGGACAACAACGCCGGCCTGCGCTTCACGCGCCGCATCTCGGTCGACGACCAGTACATGTTCACGGTGACCGACACGGTCGCCAACTTCAGCGGCCAGCCGATCGTCCTGGCCCCGGCCTCGCGCGTCGAGCGCCAGGGCGTGCCGCAGGTCGCCCGCAACCACATCGTCCACGAGGGCGCGCTGGGCGTCTTCGGCGGCGAGGGCAAGCGTTACGCCAGCGAGCCGCTGAAATATGCGGACTGGGTCAAGAAGCCGGTCCAGACCTACCAGTCGACCGGCGGCTGGGCGGCGATCACCGACAAGTTCTGGATGGCGGCCCTGATTCCGGACCAGGCGGAGAAGATCGAGGCCGAGTACCGCATCCGTGACGTCAACGGCCTGAAGGTTCACGAGGTGAACGTCCAGGGCGCGCCGCGGACCATCGCGGCCAACAGCAACATCACCGAAACCCGCCGCCTGTTCGCGGGGGCCAAGCGCAACGAGATCCTGTCGGGCTACGAGAAGACGCTCAACCTGCCGCGCTTCATCTATGCGATCGACTGGGGCTTCCTGTTCTTCCTGACCCGCCCGATCTTCCTGGTGATCGAGTTCTTCTACGGCGTCATCGGCAACTTCGGCCTGGCCATCCTGGCCCTGACCCTGACCGTGCGTCTCATCATGTTCCCGCTGGCCAACAAGAGCTACGAGAGCATGTCGAAGATGCGGACCCTCCAGCCCAAGATGGAGGAGATCAAGAAGAAGCACCCTGATGATGCGCCCAAGCAGCAGCAGGAGATGATGGCCCTGTACCAGAAGGAGAAGATCAATCCTCTGGCCGGCTGTCTGCCGCTGCTGCTCCAGATCCCGGTCTTCTACGCGGTCTACAAGATGCTCTCGGTGACCATCGAGATGCGTCACGCGCCCTTCTTCGGCTGGCTGCGCGACCTGTCGGCGCCGGACCACACCACCATCTGGAACCTGTTCGGCCTGATCCCCTGGGATCCGTCGACCACGCCGCTGATCGGCAACTTCCTGGTCAGCCACATGGGCGGCGGCTTCAGCCTGGGCCTCAGCGTTCTGGCCATCATCTACGGCGCCAGCATGTGGCTGCAGATGGCGATGAGCCCGCCCGCGCCGGACCCCGTCCAGCGTCGCATCTTCCAGTTCATGCCGGTGGTGTTCACCTTCATCATGGTCAACTTCCCGGCGGGCCTGCTGCTCTACTGGGGCTGGTCGAACGTGCTGACCATCGTCCAGCAGTACATCATCATGCACCGCCTGAAGGCCGAGAACCCGATCGATACCTTCCTTGCCCGGTTCAAGAAGGCCTGATGACGGACGAATTCACCCCTGACGAGCTGGAGCAGGCGCGCGTTCTGTTCGCGCGTCAGGCCACCTTCGTCATGGGGTGCGCCAAGATCGAGCAGCTGCCGGATCCGGACCTGCCCGAGATCGCCTTCGCGGGCCGATCCAACGTGGGCAAGTCCAGCCTGATCAATGGCCTGGTCGGCATGCACAAGCTGGCCCGCGCCTCGAACGAGCCGGGCCGCACGCGCGAGGTCAACTTCTTCGACCTCGACGGCAAGATGCGTCTGGTCGACCTGCCCGGCTACGGCTGGGCCAAGGCGTCCAAGTCGACGGTGAAGAAGTTCCAGGACCTGGGCCGCGACTACCTGCGCGGCCGGGTGACGCTGAAGCGGGTCTATCTGCTGATCGACGCCCGCCACGGGCTGAAGTCGGTGGACACCGAGGCGCTGGACGCCCTCGATCTGGCCGCCGTCAGCTACCAGATCGTCCTGACCAAGGCCGACAAGCTGAAGAAGGGCGAGGGCGAGAAGGTCCAGGCCGCGACCCTGAAGGCCATCTCCAAACGCCCCGCCGCCTTCCCCGCGGTCGCCCTGACCTCGTCCGAGAAGGGCGAGGGCCTGCCGGAGCTTCGCGCCGAGATCATGCGCACGACGGGCGTGACGCTCTAGAACGGCTTGCGCGCGGTCGCGCCCGGTGATCCCGTGGTGTCCATGCAGACCCGCCTCATCCAGACCGACACCCTCCGCCAGCAGATCCTTGAGGCCGGCTCCGGCCCATTGGTCCTGTTCATCCACGGCTTCCCCGAGCTGGGCATCAGCTGGCGGGCGCAGGTCGAGGCCCTGGCCGGGGCCGGCTATCACGCTGTCGCGCCGGACATGCGGGGCTATGGCGGGACCGACAAGCCTGAGCAGAAGGAGGCCTATTCGGTCCTGCATCTGGTCGGGGACATGGTCGATCTGGTGCGGGCGCTGGGGCATTCGACCTGCACGGTCGTCGGCCATGACTGGGGCGCGCCGGTGGCCTGGCACTGCGCCCTGATGCGGCCGGACGTCTTCACCGCCGTCGCCTGCCTGTCGGTGCCGCTGCAGCCGCGCCGGGCCAAGGGGCCGCCGACCGTGGCCATGGCGGCGATCTCGAAACGGGCCGGGCTGGGCGAGCTCTACATCAACCAGTTCCAGGCCCCTGACGCGCATGAGGTGTTCGAGGTCGATGTGGCGGCTGGCCTGCGCAAGGGCTTCTGGGCCTATGACGGCGCCACCCCGCCGGAGCTGCAGTCTACCGGCTTCATCCAGCCGGGCGAGAATTTCATCTCCACCGTCCCCGAGGACGCGCCCCTGCCGCCGTGGATGAATCCGGCGCATTTCGACGAGTACGTCGCGGCCTTCGAGGCGGGCGGCTTCCGCGCCCCGCTGGACTGGTACCGCTGCATCGACCTGAACTGGTCGCTGACCGCCTTCCTGCAGGATGCGCAGGTGCGCGTGCCGGGCGCCTTCATGGTCGGCGACCGCGATCCGGTCCGGCACTATTCCGGGCAGCATGAGGCGGGACTGAAGGACCTCGTCCCCGACCTGCGCTCACAGGTCGTCGTGCCGGGCGCGGGGCACTGGATCCAGCAGGAACGGCCCGAGTCGGTGAACGGTTGGCTGCTGGAGTTTCTGGGCGGGCTCTAGAGCCCGCTGATCGCCTCCGCCGTCACCTCGAGGCTGTGCAGCCGGGCGTCGAGGTCGTGGATCATGCCGGTGACCATCACCTCATTCACCCCGGTCAGGGCGATGAAATCGGCCAGCCTTGCACGCACCGTCTCCACCCCGCCGATGGCGGCGTAGGTCAGGCGGCTCTCGACCGCCGCGATCTGGCGGGCGTCCAGAACGGTGGTGATGTCGTCCACCGGCGGCTTCAGCTTGCCGGGCTTGCCGGTCACCACCGCCGCGAACGACTGCTGCATCGAGGTGGACAGGCGCTTCGCCTCGGCATCGCTGTCGGCGGCGAAGACGTTGATGGCGGCCATGGAGTACGGCTCGGCCAGCTGCTTCGACGGGCGGAAACCGGCGCGATAGGTCTCCAGCGCCTGCAGCAGCAATTCGGGCGCGAAATGGCTGGCGAAGGCGAAGGGCAGGCCCAGGTGTGCGGCCAGTTCGGCGCTGAACAGGCTGGAGCCCAGCAGCCAGACCGGCACCTTCGACCCCGCGCCCGGCCACGCGGTCACCCGCTGGCCTTCGACCGGATCGTCAAGGAAGCGCTGCAGCTCCAGCACATCGCGGGGGAACTGGTCGGCGGCGTCGAAATAGCGGCGCAGGGCGCGGGCGGTCTCGCCGTCGGTGCCGGGCGCGCGGCCCAGGCCCAGGTCGATCCGGTCCGGATAGAGGGCGGCCAAGGTGCCGAACTGCTCGGCCACCACCAGCGGCGCATGGTTGGGCAGCATGATCCCGCCCGAGCCGACGCGGATGGCCTGCGTCTGTCCGGCGACGAAGCCCAGCGCCACCGCCGTCGCGGCGCTGGCGATGCCGGGCATGTTGTGGTGCTCGGCCAGCCAGAAGCGGTTGAAGCCGGTCCGTTCGGCCGTCTTCGCCAGCTCGGCGGTTTCCAGAAGGGCGCGGCGGGCGTCGCCGCCCTCCACGATGGGCGACAGGTCGAGCACGGAGAAAGCGGTCATGACCGACAGATCGGGTCTGCCGCCGGGCATTCAAGTCCTGTGCGGTTACGGATTGGGGGGTGAGGGGTGAAGAGTGAGTGGTGAGTGTTGAGCGGGGAGGCAGGCAGCAGGCAACGGGGCATGGGCAGGGGGCGCCGGGCGGCCGACATCACTCCCCGTCTCGACACACCACTCACGCTCACTCTTCGCTCGCCACGCCCGCGAGGCGCGCATAGGCTTGGCGGACTGGAGGGCCTCATGACCATTCTTTCGCCGATCCTCGCCGCTGTCGTGGCCGTTGCGCCCGCCCAGGCGTCTCCTGACATCACCGGCGCCTGGGAGGGGCGCATCAGCGTGGGCGGGCAGTCGATCCGCATTGTCTTCAACGTCGCCGCCGACGGCGCGACCACGATGGACAGCCCGGATCAGGGCGCGCGGGGCATTCCGGCGACCTCGGCGGTGGAAGGGCGGACGGTCCGCTTCACCGTCCCGGCCATCGGCGGCCGGTTCGAGGGCCTGCTGGCCGACGACGGGCGCAGCCTGACCGGCGCCCTCGCGCAGGGCGGGATGAATGTCCCGCTGGTGATGCAACGCGGCGAGATCGCCGCCGGGGCGTCGCGGCCGCAGACCCCGCAGCCGCCCTTCCCCTATCGCAGCGAGGAGGTGGTCGTCCCGACCCCCACGCCGGGCGTCCAACTGGCCGGGACCCTGGCCGTGCCCGAGGGCGCGGGTCCTTTTCCCGCAGTCCTGTTGATCACCGGGTCGGGCCAGCAGGACCGGGATGAGACCGTCTTCGACCACAAGCCTTTCCTCGTTCTGGCTGACGCCCTGAGCCGCCGCGGCGTGGCCGTCCTGAGGGTCGATGACCCCGGGGTTGGCGGTTCCACAGACCGGGCCGGGCAATCGACTACGGCAGACTTCGCGGTTGATGCCGGCGCTGCATTTGATTGGTTGGTTGCTCGACCAGAGACAGCTGATACGCGTGTCGGACTACTCGGGCATAGCGAAGGCGGGACCATCGCGCCGATGGTCGCCCAGACTGATCCCCGCGTCGCATTTGTAGTTCTGCTGGCCGGGCCTTCGGTGCGGGGCGCCGAGGTCATGACGGAACAGTCCCGGCGCATGCAAACAGCCGCCAGAATCGACCCGGCTGTTGTCGACGGCAACGTCGCCATTCAAGCGCGCATCATGGCTGCTATCGCCGCTCATCCGGATGATGGCGACGGTGCGGCGAGGGCCGTGCGAGACTCGCTGTCTGGCGTGGATGTTCCGCCACAGTTGCTCGATCAAGCTGCAGGTTGGGCTGCAACCGACTGGGCCCGCTGGTTCATCGCCCATGACCCCCAGCCGTCGCTGCGCGCCCTGCGCGTCCCGGTGCTGGCGATCTATGGCGGTAAGGACGTTCAGGTCCCGGCGGAGCAGAACGCAACGGCCCTGCGCGCGGTCCTGCCCTCGGCCGAGATCGTGGTCCTGCCCAATCTCAACCACCTGATGCAGCCCGCGGGCACGGGGTTGCCGGCCGAGTACCGGACGATCGAAACCACCCTCGATCCCGAGGCCCTGAAGACGATCGTCGACTGGGTGGCCGCTCGCTAGACCGGGTGCGTCGGCTCGGCCTTCGGCGCCGGCTCCGGCGTCGAGGGCACGTCGGGCAGGGGGATGAACTCCAGATCGTCCTCCGCCGGCAGGGCCATTCGACCGGCCTTCCAGTCGGCCTTGGCCTGATCGATCCGCTCCTGCGAGGACGAGACGAAATTCCACCAGATGACGCGCGGCCCGACCGGCTCGCCGCCCAGCACCATGACCGACGACGGTCTGATCGCCTTCACGGTCGGCTCGGCCGTCGGCTCCAGCACGATCATCTGGCCCTCGTGGAAGGTGCGGTCGCCGACCTCGATCTCGCCCTTCACGACATAAAGGGCGCGTTCCGAATAGCCGCCCGCGCCCCGACCCGGGGGCGGCGCGGTGCGGACGCCCTCGGCCAGTTCCCAGTGGACGTAGAACAGGGGCGAGGAGATCGGTGCGGCGGCCTTGGCGCCGTAGGCCTCGCCCGCCACCAGCCGCGCGAACAGGCCGCCGTTCTCATAGGCGGGCTGGCCCTCCTCGGCGATGTGATGGAACGAGGGCGCGGTCTCTTCCATCTCGGTCGGAAGGGCCACCCAGGCCTGCATCCCGTGCATCGCGCCCCCCTGGCTCCGCTTCAGCGGATCGGTGCGCTCTGAGTGGACGATGCCGCTGCCCGCGGTCATCCAGTTGACCTCGCCCGGGCGGATCGCCTGGGTCGCGCCGGTATTGTCCCGGTGCATGATCTCGCCCTCGAACAGATAGGTCAGGGTCGACAGGCCGATGTGCGGGTGCGGCCGGACATTGATCGCCTCGGCGCCCGGCGCGAATTCGGCCGGGCCCATCTGATCGAGGAAGATGAAGGGGCCCACCATCCGGCGGGAATGGAAGGGCAGCACGCGGCCGACCTCGAACCCGCCCAGATCCTTGCGGCGCGCGTCGATCACCAGTTCGATCATCTCGATATCCCCGTCAGTCCAGCCGCAGTCGGGCGATCAGCCCGGGGCCCGGCGTCTCCGTGCGCGCCGCGCCCTGGGCGTCGAAATCGCTCCACTGCGATCGCGATACGAACACCAGTTCGCCGTTCTCGACCAGTCCCGTCGTGGGCTCCTCGATCTCCGGCAGGTTGGCGGCCAGGGTCTCGACGCGTTCGATCCTGTCCCAGCCCCCGGCGAGGGCCAGCCTGAGCACGCGTTGCGGCGTCATCCCGTTCTGGAGGGCGATCAGGCGCGTCCCGTCGGTCGCCAGCCCGTCGATCCCGATCAGGGCCGCGTCGGGCGGCGCGGGAAGCCGGGTCGCCGCGCCGGTGTCACGCTCAATCCGCCACAGACTCGAGGCGTAGTCCGCCACGATCAGGGCGCGTCCGTCGGGCGTCACCACCATCCCCTGCGGCGAGCCCAGGACGCCGCCCGCCAGCAGCGGGGCCAGGGCGTCCGCGCCGGGGGCGAGGGCCAGGATCGCGCCGCCCTCCGAGTCCGCCAGATAGACGGTCCCGTCCGGCGCGACGACGACGTCGCCCGGCGAGGCGCCCGGGGCCGGGTAGCGGGCCAGAAGGCGTCCATCCGCCAGGTCGATCTGCAGCAGGGCGGGGGTCGGCGCGACGGCGTCGTCGGGCAGGCCGTGCACGGCGGGCGGGACCGGGGCGGTGGCGGCCCAGAGGACACCGGCCCGCGGGTCCGCGGCGAGACCCAGCACGCCCCCGATGTCCGGGACGGCGTCGAGGAAGGGAGACAGGCCTCCTGTCTCGTCCAGCACCGCCACGGTCCGTCCGCGCACCTGCGACACCAGCCAGCGTCCGCGGGCCGCGTCCCGCGCCACGCTCTCGACCAGCACCGGCCCGGACACGGTGGCGACGACGGAGAGCCGCTCCTTCCCGATCGGCGCCCGGTTCGCGGCGAAGGCCTCGAGCAGGGGCGCGAAGGCGGGATGGTCCGACAGGGTCGAAAGGGTGCGATCGGCGGCCGGATCGAAGGCCACGCCGACGCGGGCCAGTCGTCCGGCCTGGGCCAGGGCCTCATCCGGTCGGTCCGACGCGGCCGCCACCCGGGCGCGCAGAAGGATCAGGCCCGGATGATTGGGATTGCGCCCGTCGGCCTCGGCGAGACGGGCGGCGGCGGTTGTCAGGTCGTCACCGGCGGCCGCCGCCATGCCTTCCGCGCGCAGGCGGCGAAAGGCGGCCAGGTCGGTCTCCGCGGCGGGCGCGTCCGGGGTTTGCGCGACCTGCGTGGGCTCGCCGGCGAGAAGGCCGAACAACACGAGGCTCGCAAACAGGGTCATGACGCCTCTCCCGGAAGGTCAGGCGCGGACTATCCGTGAGCGGCCGCCGCCTGCCAAGCCGGAAGGCGCGGTCAGGACGTGACGTGCGGGGTGACGATGCCGAGAGGCAGGGCGGTCACATTCTTCACGCCGCGCGTGACGATGTGGCTCTCGCAGTCCGACACGATGTTCAGGCTGAGCAGCTTCTCGCGCAGGAATTTGTCGAAGGCGTGCATGTCGGAGGTGATGATCCGCAGCACATAGTCCTCGCGGCCGGTGATGGTGGCGCACTGCACCACCTCGGGCCAGTGGGCGACGGCGGCCTCGAAGATGTCCAGGTTCTCGCTGGACGGCAGGCTCAGCTTGACGATGGCGTAGACCTCGAAGTCCAGGCCCAGCTTGTCGGCGTCCAGCAGGGTCACCCGCTTGCGGATGAAGCCGGTATCCTCCAGCCTCTTGATCCGACGCCAGCAGGGCGAGGCGCTCAGGCCGACACGGTCGGCGACCTCTGCGACCGACAATCCGGCGTCCTGTTGCAGGATGTCCAGAATTCGGGCGTCGACGGGATCCAGCTCTTCGGCCAATGCGTTTCTCCACTTATTATTATGGCGCAATAAAATACCCGCGATGTGCACATGGCAAGGTCAAAATCGAGCGAGCCTTGGCGCCGGGGTCGTGCTAGATCGCTGACTGAGGAAAACGCGGTCGGATCAACCGAACGGCAGGACGGAATGAAGAAGCCCAATACGCCCCAGTTGTCGCTGCGCGTGCCCGAGCCTTCGGGCCGTCCGGGCGATGCGCCGGACTTCAGCCACCTGCGGTTCGACGCCGCCGGCGCGGTGGATCGCCCCGACGTGGCCTCGACGCCCTACGAGATGCGCGAGCACGCCTTCCAGCTGGTCCGGGTGCTGGACGACGAGGGCCGGGCGGTCGGGCCGTGGGACCCCAAGCTGGACCCCGAGACCCTGCGCCAGGGCCTGAAAGCCATGATCCTGACGCGCGCCTTCGACGACCGGATGCACCGCGCCCACCGGCAGGGGAAGACCAGCTTCTACATGAAGTGCACCGGCGAGGAGGCCATTGCGGTCGCCCAGGGCATGATCCTGCGCCGCGAGGACATGGGTTTCCCGACCTATCGCCAGCAGGGCCTGCTCATCTCGCGCGGCTATCCGCTGGTCGAGATGATGAACCAGATCTATTCGAACGCGGCGGACCCGATCAAAGGCCGTCAGCTGCCGATCATGTACTCCTCGAAAGAGTACGGCTTCTTCACCATCTCGGGGAACCTGGGCACCCAGGTGCCGCAGGCCGTCGGCTGGGCCATGGCCAGCGCCTACAAGGGCGACGACAAGATCGCCATCAGCTGGATCGGCGACGGGGCCACGGCGGAGGGCGACTTCCACAACGCCCTGACCTTCGCCGCCGTCTATCGCGCTCCGGTGATCCTGAACGTCGTGAATAACCAGTGGGCCATCTCGTCCTTCATGGGCATCGCCGGCGGGCTTGAGACCACCTTCGCGTCCAAGGCCATCGGCTACGGTCTTCCCGCCCTGCGCGTCGACGGCAACGACTTCCTCGCCGTCTGGGCCGCGACCAAGTGGGCCGAGGAGCGCGCGCGCACCAATCAGGGCGCGACGGTCATCGAGCTGTTCACCTACCGCGGCGCCCCGCACTCGACCTCGGACGACCCCAGCCGGTACCGCCCGGGCGACGAGCACGAGAAATGGCCGCTCGGTGACCCGGTCGACCGCCTGAAGTCGCACCTGATCGCGCTCGGCGAATGGTCGGACGCGCAGCAGGAAGAGGCCGAGAAGGACGCCGTCGAACAGGTCCGCGCCGCCGGCAAGGAGTCCGAGGCCATCGGCACGCTCGGCCAGTCGCGCCCCAGCGTGAAGACCATGTTCGAGGAAGTCTTCGCCACCGAGGACTGGCGCCTCGTGGAACAGCGTCGCGAGGTCGGAGTCTGAGCATGACCGAGCAAACCACCTTCACCGAAGCGGACCGCACCGACGGCGTCGAGCCCGACATGGTCGATCAGAAGCACGCGCCGAAGTCGGTCGCCCCGACCTCCGGCGTCCAGCCGATGAACATGATCCAGGCCCTGAACTCGGCCCTGGACGTCAAGATGGCCGAGGACGGCAACGTCCTGTCGTTCGGCGAGGACGCCGGCTATTTCGGCGGCGTCTTCCGCGTCACCGACCATCTGCAGCAGAAGCACGGCCTGACCCGCAGCTTCGACGCCCCGATCAGCGAGTGCGGCATCGTCGCCGCCGCCATCGGCATGGGCGCCTATGGCCTGCGTCCGGTCGTGGAGATCCAGTTCGCCGACTACATCTATCCGGCCTACGACCAGATCGTCTCCGAAGCGGCCAAGCTGCGCTACCGCTCGGGCGGCCAGTTCACCTCGCCGATCACCGTCCGCAGCCCCTACGGCGGCGGCATCTTCGGCGGCCAGACGCACAGCCAGTCGCCGGAAAGCCTGTTCACCCACATCGCCGGCCTGAAGGTCGTGGTGCCGTCCAACCCCTATGACGCCAAGGGCCTGCTGACGGCCTGCATCGAGGACGACGACCCCACCATCTTCTTCGAGCCCAAGCGCCTCTACAACGGCCCGTTCGACGGCTGGCACGAGAAACCGGTCTCGCCCTGGAAGACGCAGGAATTCGCCCAGGTCCCCACCGGCAAATACGTCGAGCCGATCGGCAAGGCGCGGATCATGAAGGAAGGCGCCGACGTCACCATCCTGGCCTGGGGCACCATGGTCTGGGTGTCGCTGGCGGGCGCCGAGCATGCGGGCGTGGACGCGGAGGTCATCGACCTGCGCACCCTGGTGCCACTGGACATCGAGACCATCGAGGCCTCGGTGAAGAAGACCGGCCGCTGCGTGATCGTGCACGAGGCGCCCAAGACCTCGGGCTATGGCGCCGAGCTGTCGGCGCTGGTGCAGGAGCGCTGCTTCTATCATCTGGAAGCCCCCATCGCCCGCGTCTGCGGCTGGGACACCCCCTATCCGCACGCCTTCGAGTGGGAATATTTCCCCGGCCCGCAACGCGTGGCCGACGCCCTGAAAGCCACCATGAGCGGGGGACGCTGACATGGGTCGTTTCGTCTTCAAACTGCCCGACGTGGGCGAAGGCACCGCCGAGGCTGAACTGGTCGGCTGGCATGTGAGGGTCGGCGACGTGGTCGCGGAGGACCAGATCGTCGCCGACGTCATGACCGACAAGGCCACCGTCGAAATCACCGCCCCGGTCTCGGGCAAGGTCATCGCCATCCACGGCGAACCCGGCCAGATGGTCCCCGTGCGCGGCCCGCTGGTGGAGTTCGAGGTCGAGGGCGCGGGGAATGCGTCCGGCGAACCGGCTCCCGCTCCGGCGCCCAAGGCCGAGGCCGCTCCGGCTCCGGTCGAGGCGCCGAAGGCCGCCGCCCCGGCTCCGGCCGCGCAGGCCGCCGCCGGCGCCAACTACGTCTTCAAACTGCCCGACGTGGGTGAAGGCACCGCCGAGGCCGAGTTGGTGGGCTGGCACGTCAAGGTCGGCGACACGGTGTCCGAGGACCAGATCCTCGCCGACGTCATGACCGACAAGGCCACGGTCGAAATCACCTCGCCGGTGTCCGGCGTGGTCGTCGCCCTGCACGGCGAGCCCGGCCAGGCCTCCGCCGTCGGCGGTCCGCTGGTCAGCTTCCAGGTCGAGGGCAAGGGTAATGTCGCCGCCGCTCCGGCCGCCGCACCGGCTCCGAAGGCCGAGGTCGCCCCCGCTCCGGTCGCCAAGGCCGCGTCGAAGCCCGCCCCTGCGCCGGTCGCCGCCGACAGCAAGCCGCGCACCCTGTCCGACCGCAACCAGCGTCCGCTGGCCTCGCCCGCCGTGCGCAACCGCGCTCGCGATCTGGGCGTCGAGCTGCAGTTCGTGCCGGGCTCCGGCCCCGCGGGTCGCATCGAGCACGCCGACCTCGACGCCTTCGTCGCCGGTGGTTCGAAGGCGTCCGTCTCCGGATCGTCGGCCTCGACCTACGCCAAGGCCGAAGGCACGACCGAGGTCCGCATCATCGGCCTGCGCCGCAAGATCGCGGAGAAGATGGCCGAGAGCGTCCGCCGCATCCCGCACATCACCTATGTCGAGGAGATCGACGTCACGGCGCTGGAGGAGCTGCGCGCTCATCTGAACGCCGAGGCGAAGAAGAGCGGCAAAGGAAAGCTGAACGTCCTGCCCTTCATCGCCCGCGCCATCGTGGTGGCCCTGCGCGACCAGCCGCAGATCAACGCCACCTATGACGACGAGGCGGGCGTCCTGACGCAGCACGCCGCCGTTCACCTGGGCATCGCCGCCCAGACGCCGAACGGCCTGATGGTGCCGGTGGTTCGTCACGCCGAGGCCCGGGATCCCTACGACACGGCGGCTGAAATCGCCCGCGTCTCGGGCGCGGCCAAGGACGGTTCGGCCAGGCGCGAGGAGCTGTCGGGCTCGACCATCACCATCACCTCGCTGGGGACCCTGGGCGGGGTGGTTCACACCCCGATCATCAACCACCCGGAAGTCGCCATCGTCGGTCCGAACAAGATCATCGAGCGCGTCGTGGTGAAGGACGGCCAGATGGTCGTCCGCAAGATGATGAACCTGTCCTCGTCCTTCGATCACCGCATCGTCGACGGCCACGACGCGGCCGTCTTCGTCCAGCGCATCAAGGGCCTGCTGGAGCATCCCGCGACGCTGTGGATGTGACCCTCCTTCCGCTCATCCCGGCGAAAGCCGGGACCCAGTGCTTTGGGTGATGGAGCGGGCGGGGTTTGGATGAGGCGGAAGTCCTGAGGCGCCGGCGTCAGGCTGGACAGAACTGGGTCCCGGCTTTCGCCGGGATGAGCGGAGAGAGGGAGGCCATCGATGAAGATCAGGGTCCTGCTGACCGCCGTCGGTCTTGCCTCCGCGTTCGCCGTTCCGGCCATGGCCTGCACCCGGGCGCCGGACAACGCCGTCCAGCGCATGGCCTATTTTCATTCCGTGACGTCGGTCTACGTCGCGATCGCGGAGGATTTTCAATCGGCGAACCCCCGCTATCCGTCAGATGAGTTCACGGTTCGAATGAAGCCGGTGGAGACAGTCTGGGGCGACCCTCCCGGGCAGGCCCTGACGCTGAACTTCACGCCGGGCGCCTGCACCGAGTGGTTCTTCGATGAGGACGACCTTCAGGCCCAACGGATCAATGGTGGGCGCTATTTCGTGTTCGTGGCGCCGAACGGGGAGCGGGATCCAAGCCTGATCCACGTCGAGCCGGCCGGGACGCGGACGGGGGCGGAGGCGCTGGTCCGTCTCGGACACCTCCAGATGCGCGGCGATCTGACCCCACGCCCTGACAGCCCGGTCATGCCGGAGTGGCCCCCCAGATCCATGGCTGACCAGACCCAAGGACCGACCTTGCCGCGTTGGCTTCCATGGGTCGGCGGCGCTTCCATCATCTCCCTCCTCCTCGGCTTCCTGATCGGACGCGGTCGGGCCGCGCGAACCAAGAAATCCAAGACCTCATGACCCAGACTCTCAAAACCAAAGTCCTCATCATCGGCGCGGGCACCGGCGGCTATGTCGCGGGGATCCGTTGCGGCCAGCTGGGCCTCGACACCGTGCTGGTGGACGGCGGCGACGGGCTGGGCGGGACCTGCCTGAACGTCGGCTGCATCCCGTCCAAGGCCATCATCCACGCGGCCAACAAGTTCGAGACCGTGGCCAAGGCCGCCGACGGCGGCACCCTGGGCATCACGGCGGCCAGGCCGGCCATCGACCTGAAGCAGACCGTCGAGTGGAAGGACGGCATCGTCCGTAAGCTGAACAACGGCGTCGCGGCCCTGCTGAAGAAGGCCAAGGTCAAGGTCATCAAGGGCTGGGCGACCTTCGCCGACGCCAAGACCTGCACCGTCGCGACCGCCGACGGCGACATCCGCATCACCGCCGAGCACGTCATTCTGGCGACGGGCTCCGAGCCGGTCGAACTGCCCTTCCTGCCCTTCGGCGGCGACGTGATCTCGTCCACCGAAGCCCTGTCCCTGCCCGACGTGCCGAAGAAGCTGGTCGTCGTCGGCGGCGGCTATATCGGGCTGGAGCTGGGCATCGCCTTCCGCAAGCTGGGCGCCGAAGTCGCCATCGTCGAAATGGCCGACCGCCTGCTGCCGCTCTACGACAAGGCCCTGACCGAGCCGGTCGCCAAATGGCTGCAGAAGCATGGCGTCGAACTCCACCTCGGCGCCAAGGCCGGATCGTTCGAGAACGGCGCGCTGAATGTCACCGGCGCCGACGGACAGGCGCTGAAGATCAAGGCCGACAAGGTGCTGGTCACCGTCGGCCGCAAACCGCGCACCAAGGGCTTCGGGCTGGAGAACATGGGCGTGGCCATGGCCGGGCCGTTCGTGAAGATCGACGACCGCTGCGCCACCAGCATGCGGAACGTCTGGGCCGTCGGCGACCTGACCGGCGAACCCATGCTGGCCCACAAGGGCTCGGCCCAGGGCGAGGTGGTCGCCGAGATCATCGCCCATCTTTCAGGCAAGGGGGGGCACGACCGCCGCTTCGATCCGGTCACCATCGCCGCCGTCTGCTTCACCGAGCCGGAGATCGTCTCGGCGGGCCTGGGGCCACAGGATGTGGCGGGGCGTGACGACGTCATTCAGGCGGTCTTCCCCCTGATGGCCATCGGCCGTGCGCTCGCCATCGAGGCGGGCGAGGACGGCGGCTTCGTCCGTGTGCTGGCGTCCAGGACCGATCACCGCCTGCTGGGCGTCCAGGCCGTCGGCCAGCACGTCTCGGAACTGTCCAACAGCTTCGCCCAGATGCTGGAGATGGGCGCGGTGCTGGAAGACGTCGCCGGCGTCATCCACGTCCACCCCACGCTCGGCGAGGCCTTCCACGAGGCGTCGCTGCGCGCGCTGGGGCATGCGATTCACATCTGACGCGGAGGGAGTAGGGCCTAGGAATTAGGAATTAGGGACGGTCGCGCTGCGGGACGGTCCGGGCACATACCCGCTAATTCCGAATTCCTAAGCCCTACTCCCTCCTTCCCCCTTCGCCCAACCGTCACAATCCTCTGGTCTAAGCGGCGCGAACCTTCAGCCGTCCGGAGACTGACGATGACCCGCGCCCTGCTCGCCGCCGCCTCGGCGGTCGCCCTGCTCGCCCTCGGCGCCTGCGGCGACAACAACACCGCCACCCGGTCCGGCATCTGGGCCGCCGGCTCCTCGACCGTCTTCCCCTTCGCCACCCGCGTGGCCGAGAATTTCCAGCGCACCCAGGGCGGCGCCGCCCCGCGCGTCGAGGCCCTGGGCACCGGCGGCGGCATCCAGGCCTTCTGCCAGGGCGTCGGCCCCTCGACCCCGGATATCGCCAACGCCTCGCGCCCGATGAAGAAGTCGGAGTACGAGCTCTGCCAGCAGAACGGCGTGACCGACATCGTCGAGATCAAGATCGGCTTTGACGGCATCGTCATCGCCACCGCCCGCACCGGCGAAAGCTTCAACCTGCGCCTGCAGGACCTCTATCTGGGCCTGGCCAAGGACGTTCCGGGCGAGGGCGGCGCCTTCGTGGCGAACCCGTCGACCACCTGGAACCAGGTCAATCCGGGCCTGCCGAACCTGCGCATCCAGGTCTACGGCCCGCCGCCCACCTCGGGCACCCGTGACGCCTTCCTGGAGCTGGGCATGGCGCCGGGCGCCAAGCTGATCCCGGCCCTCGCCGCCCTGTCCGACGCCGACAAGGACCGTTTCGAGACGATCGCCCACACCGTTCGCGAGGACCAGCTGTGGATCGACTCCGGCGAGAATGACAACGCCATCGTCCAGACCCTGACCCGCACCCCGGGCTCGCTGGGCGTGTTCGGCTTCTCCTTCCTCGAGCAGAACATGGACACGGTGAAGGCCGAGACCATCGACGGCATCGCCCCCTCGGCCGACACCATCGCCGACGGCTCCTATCCGCTGGCCCGCAGCCTCTACATCTACGTGAAGAAGCAGCACGTCGGTGTGACGCCGGGTCTCGAGCAGTTCGTCATGGAGTTCATGTCGGAAGCCTCGGCCGGCCGCGGCGGCTATCTGCAGGACCGCGGTCTGGTGCCGCTGCCGGAAGACCAGCTGGCCGCCCAGCGCGCCATCGCCCAGGCCCTGACGGTGATGTCGGCGCCGAGCCACTAAACTCATCGCTTCCTTCTCCCCTCCGGGGGAGAAGGTGGGCCGCGGAGCGGCTCGGATGAGGGGGATGTTCGAGGCAACTGAATAGAGGGAGGGCTTGGCGGGCTTACCCCTCATCCGTCACGCTTCGCGCGACACCTTCTCCCCCAAGGGGAGAAGGGCTTCCTCAGGCCGCCGCCTTTCGTCTCAGCCGCGCGATACGGCGCAGGCGCCGCCAGAACCGCCCGCGGTCCGGCTCCGGATAGGGCTGCAGGTTCTCGATGAACTGCTCGGCCGAGGCCCGCCAGCTGAATTTCTCGGCATAGGCGCGCACGGTCGCCCGGTCGCACTTCAGCGCTTCCAGACAGGCGGTGCGCAGGTCGTCGTCGATGGCCCCGGCGTTCGAGCCCGGAATGATGTCGATGGGGCCGTGGGCCGGATAGGCGGCGACCGGCGTGCCGGTGGCCATGGCCTCCAGGATCACCAGGCCGAAGGTGTCGGTCCAGCTGGGGAAGACGAAGACGTCGGCGTCGCGGAAGCAGCGGGCCAGCTCCTCGCCGAAGCGGGCGCCGAGGAACTTGGCTTCCGGATACTTGGCCTGCAGCTCCTCGCGGGCCGGGCCGTCGCCGACCACGATTTTGGTGCCGGGCAGGTCCTGTTCGAGGAAGGCCTCGATGTTCTTCTCGACGGCCACCCGGCCGACGTTGAGGAAGAAGGGGCGCGGCCAGTCCTTACCGCCCATCTCGTCGTAGATGCGCTCCAGGTCCGGGTTGAACTGTTCGGTGTCCACACCGCGCGTCCACGGCGAGACGTTGCGGAAGCCGTGCGCGGTCAGCTCGTCGCGCAGGGTCGGGGTGGCGACCATCAGCCGTCCCGACGGCTTGTGGAACCACTTCATATAGGCATAGCCGACCTGCACCGGGATCGGGAACCGGGCCGAGACATACTCGGGGAATTTGGTGTGGTAGCTGGTCGTGAACGGCAGCTTCCATTCCACGCAGATGCGGCGCGTGGCGATGCCGATGGGGCCTTCGGTGGCGATGTGCACGGCTTCGGGCTCGAAGGCGCGCAGCCGTTCGCGAATCTCTTCTTCCGCGCCCAGCGCCAGCCGGATCTCCGGATAGGTGGGGCAGGGGATGGTCTTGAACTGGCTCGGCTCGATCACCTCCACCTCATGGCCCATGGCGCGGCATTCCGCGGTGATACGGCTCAGGGTGCGGACGACGCCGTTGACCTGGGGCTCCCAGGCGTCGGTGGCCAGAACGATGCGCATAAGGCCGGAAGGCTCCGCCGTTGATCGGACGGAACGGTCTAGCGCTTCGCGATGACGTTGGCGAGACGGAGCGTTAGGCTCATCGAGTGGCGGTGAACTGTGCTCGGCCCTGAGACGAGTTGAGGTCCGCAGTCTTGTCCGTCCAGGTCAGGCGCTGTCCTGAGGCGGGCGAGGGCAGACCCGGGCCGGTGATCTCGATCAATCGGCGCAGGCGCGGGAAATCCTCTGCGACGCAGGGTTGGAGGACCTCGTGCGCGGAAGCCGAACCCGTTTGCGAAACTCTGCCACCCCCGACACAACCGTTTGAAATCTCGTATCTGAACTCGCCGTCGGCGGAATCCGGGTCCCGGTAGATATCCAGAACGATTCCGGTGCGGCTCACCAGGGCGCCGTCGAGTTGAGCGAGATGGCCGCTCCACATCCGTTCGGGATGTCGCGCTTGCTGACTTGGCAGGCGGTCGCAGCCGCTCGCGCCCAAGGCTGCGAGCATCAGAGCTACAGGCGCAATACGCATCGATCGGAAGCCCCTCGTTGTCCGGCGCCCATCTAACCGGCTTCGAGGAGAATTGGCGATCCGGCGCCTACAGCGGCAGCGCCGTGGTCGCCTTCACCTCTTCGAGAACGGCATAGGTTCGGGTTTCCCGGACGCCCGGCATCTTCACCAGCACATCGCCGAGGAAGGCGCGGTAGGCGTCCATGTCGCCGACGCGGGCCTTGATCAGATAGTCGAACCCGCCCGCCACCATATGGCACTCCAGCACCTCGGGCTGGCGGCGCACGGCCTCGGCGAAGGCCTCGAACATGTCGCCGGTGGTCCGGTCCAGCAGGACCTCGACGAAGATCATCAGGCCCCGCCCCACCTTGGCCGGGTCGATCATCGCGGCGTAGCCGGTGATGATCTTCCGCTCGCGCAGCCGCCGGACCCGTTCGAAACAGGCGGCGGGCGACAGATTGCACCGCCGGGCCAGCTCCGCGTTGGAGATACGGCCGTCCTCCTGCAGCGCCTTGAGCAGGCGGCGGTCGACCGCGTCGATATTTTCCATCGGTTTGAAGCCTGTTCGCCGAACGATCTTCGGCTGTGCTGTCCATCATACGATGCACATTCGGACATGTCCGCCATATATGCGCGATCGAACAGGATCTCCGCGCCCATGACCACCGTCGCCTTCACCCCTTCGAGCGTCGCCGGCTGGGACACCCTGGACGACGGAAAGTTCGCCGATGAGACCGCGACCGTCCGCGGCCTGCTGGACCGCACCCCACTGGACGGCGCCGAACGCGCCGCCGTGCTGGCCAGCGCCACCGATCTGGTCGAGCGCGCCCGTCGCAGCGTGAAGAAGCAGGGCGTGGTCGAAAGCTTCCTGCAGGAGTTCTCGCTGGGCACCCGCGAGGGTCTGGCCCTGATGTGTCTGGCCGAGGCCCTGCTGCGCACGCCGGACGAAGAGACCCGCGACCGCCTGATCGCCGAGAAGATCGGCTCGGCCGACTGGGCCAGCCACCTCGGCCAGTCCGACAGCCTGTTCGTCAACGCCTCGACCTGGGGCCTGATGCTGACCGGCAAGCTGGTGGACGTGGACGAAGAGGCCAAGACCGACCTGCCGGGCTTCCTGAAGCGCATCGTCGGCCGTCTGGGCGAGCCGGTGATCCGCGAGGCCGTCGCCGCCGCCGTCCGCATCATGGGCGAGCAGTTCGTGGTCGGCCGCACCATCGAGGCGGCGTTGAAGCGCTCCAACAAGGAAGGCTGGCTCTGCTCGTTCGACATGCTGGGCGAGGGCGCCCGCACCGCCCATGACGCCGAGCGCTACGAGAAGATCTACGCCGACGCCATCGAGGCCGTGGGCAAGACGGCCAAGGGGCAGGGACCGGAGGTCGGCCACGGCGTTTCGGTCAAGCTGTCGGCCCTGTCGCCCCGCTATGAGGCGGTGCACGAAGACCGCGTCTGGTCCGAGCTGTATCCGCGCGTGAAGCGTCTGGCCCTGATCGCGGCCAAGTACGACATCAACTTCACCATGGACGCGGAGGAGGCCGACCGCCTCGCCCTGTCGCTGAAGCTGCTGGACCGTCTCGCCAACGAGGCCGAGCTGGGCGAATGGAAGGGCCTCGGCCTGGCCGTTCAGGCCTATCAGAAGCGCTGCCCCGAGGTGATCCGCCGCGTCGCCGAACTGGCGAAGACCTCGGGCCGTCGCCTGATGGTCCGTCTGGTCAAGGGCGCCTACTGGGACACCGAGATCAAGCGCGCGCAGCAGTTCGGCCGCACCGACTATCCGGTCTTCACCACCAAGGCCGCGACGGATCTGAACTATCTGGTCTGCGCCCGCCTGATGATCGAGGCCGCGCCGCACATCTACAGCCAGTTCGCGACCCACAACGCCCACTCGCTGGCCGCGGTCCACAAGATGGCCTCCGAGCGTGGGGTGAAGATCGAGTTCCAGCGCCTGCACGGCATGGGCGAGGCCCTCTATGACGCCGCGAAGGAAGCCTTCGGTCCGGTCACGGTGCGCGCCTATGCCCCCGTCGGCGGGCATGAGGACCTGCTGCCCTATCTGGTGCGCCGCCTGCTGGAGAACGGCGCCAACTCCAGCTTCGTCCACGCCCTGCTGGACGAGCGCGTCCCCGCCGCGGCCGTCGCCGCCGACCCCATCTCGACCGTCGAGGCCCATCCCGACCGTCACGCCAAGATCCCCGTTCCGAAGGATATGTACATGGACCGCCAGAACTCGCTCGGCCGCGACTACTCCCGGCTCGCCGACCGCGAGCGGCACGCCCTCGCCCTTCAGAAGGTGGACAGCGAGAAGCTGACCTCCGGCCCGATCATCGGCGGCAAGCTGAAGGCCGGGACGAACGCGCAGGACGTGACCAATCCCTTCGACACCACCCAGGTGCTGGGCCATGTCTCGGAAGCGACGGCGGAAGACATCAACGCGGCCGTCGACGCCGCCGCCCGCGCCCAGATCGTCTGGGACCGCAAGGGCGGCGCGGGCCGGGCGCCGGTGCTGCGCGCCATGGCCGATGCGCTGGAAGCCGACATGGATCGTCTGGTCGCCCTGCTGTCGCGGGAAGCCGGCAAGACCCTGAACGACGGCGTCGCCGAGGTGCGCGAGGCCGCCGACTTCTGCCGCTACTACGCCATGCTGGCCGAGCGTGACTTCGGCGGCGCGCAGGAGCTGAAGGGCCCGGTGGGCGAGATCAACTCGCTGGTCCTGCACGGCCGCGGGATCTTCGCCTGCATCAGCCCGTGGAACTTCCCGCTGGCCATCTTCACCGGCCAGATCGCCGCCGCCCTGGCCGCCGGCAACGCCGTGCTGGCCAAGCCCGCTGAACAGACCCCGCTGATCGCCGCCGAGGCCGTGCGCCTGTATTACAAGGCCGGTCTGGACGCCAACCTGCTGGCCCTCGTCCCCGGTCGCGGCGAGACCGTGGGCGCGGCCCTGGTCTCGCACCCCGGCATCGACGGCGTCGCCTTCACCGGCGGCACCGACACGGCCGGCGCCATCAACCGCGCCCTGGCGGCCCGTCCGGGCGCCATCATCCCCTTCATCGCCGAGACCGGCGGGCTGAACGGCATGTTCGTGGACACCACGGCGCTGAAGGAACAGGTCATCGACGACGTCATCCTGTCGGCCTTCGGCTCGTCGGGCCAGCGCTGCTCGGCCCTGCGCCTGCTCTATGTGCCGAACGAGGCCGCCGACGCCCTGATCGAAGGCCTGAAGGGCGCGCTGGCGGCGCAGGTCGTCGGCGACCCGACCGACCCGTCCACCGACATCGGCCCGGTCATCGACGCCGACGCCAAGGCCATGCTGGAGGCCCATCTGGCCCGCCTGGCCATGGACGCGACCATCGTCGCCCGCGCAGAGCTGCCCGCCGGCTCGGACAAGGGCCACCTGTTCGCCCCGACCATCGCCGAGATCCCGACCGCCGACTATCTGGAGCGCGAGGTGTTCGGGCCGATCCTGCACATCTGCCGCTATGAGCCGTCGAAGCTGAAGGAGACGGCGGCGAAGCTGGCGCAGCGCGGCTACGGCCTGACCCTGGGCGTGCACAGCCGCATCGAGGCCTTCGCCGAGGAGGTCACCCGTCTGGTTCCGGCCGGCAACGTCTACATCAACCGCTCGATCATCGGCGCGGTGGTCGGCGTCCAGCCGTTCGGCGGCGAAGGCCTGTCGGGCACCGGCCCCAAGGCCGGCGGTCCCTACAGCCTGATCCGCTATGCGTCGGAAAAGGCCGTCAGCAACAACATCTCGGCGCAGGGCGGCGACCCGGCGCTGCTGAACCTCTAGGCCGCCGCCTTCTCGTCGGCCCGGAGCGTCAGCACCCGCACGCCGTCCTTCGTGACCGCGACCGTGTGCTCGAATTGGGCCGACAGCTTCCCGTCGATGGTGGTGACGGTCCAGCCGTCGTCGCCGGTCTCGACGCCCGCGCGGCCCTGGTTGATCATCGGCTCGATGGTGAAGGTCATGCCCTCGCGCAGGGTCAGGCCCTTGCCCGGCTTGCCGAAATGCAGGACCTGCGGGTCCTCGTGCATCTCGCGGCCGATGCCGTGGCCGCAGTAGTCGCGCACGACCGAGTAGCCGGCCTTCTTCGCATGGGTCTCGATGGCGTGCCCGACGTCGCCCAGGGTCGCGCCCGGCTTCACCGCCCGGATGCCCTTCCACATCGCCTCATAGGTCGTGCGCACCAGCCGCTTCGCCGCCGCCGGGACGTTGCCGATCATGTAGGTCTTGGACGAGTCGGCGATGAAGCCGTTCTTTTCCAGGGTGATGTCCAGATTGACGATGTCGCCGTCCTTGAGGATTTCGGTCTCGGACGGCACCCCGTGGCAGACCACGGCGTTGATCGAGCAGTTCAGCACGAAGCCGTAGCCGTACTGGCCCTTGGACGCGGGCCGGGACTTCAGGTCGTTGACGATGAAGGCCTCCACCCGGTCGTTGACCGCCATGGTGCTCATGCCTGCCAGCGACAGGGTGTCGATATAGGCGAAGACGGAGGCCAGCAGGCGTCCGGACTCGGCCATCAGCTCGATCTCTTCCGGCGTCTTGGTCATGCCGCCGCTCCCGTCGCCAAGGGCGCGTCCACGCCCGCCGCCTTCAGCTCACGCGCCGCCAGTTCCTGAAACGTCAGGCCGGGATTGAGCTCGCCCAGCATGCCGATCCGCATCCAGAAGGCGGCCTGCCCGTTGATCGACCGGCACGAGGCCTTGCTGGCCCGGCGCAACTGCTCGTGCAGCTCGTCCTCGATGTTGACGATGCCCATGGGGCGAACTCCGCATATACGTTTCGTATATGTGGCATATAGGTCGAGCCGGACCGGTTCAAGGCGCCGTCAATCGCGTGGGGCGAAGCTCTTCTCTTCCGCCAGCGGCGCGATGAACAGCCGGTCGCAGCGGTCCTCGTCGTCCTTGAGGGGGATGACCTCGAAGCCGTCGGCCGAGGCCTCGACCTCCGCGGCGAGCGAGCGAAACTCCGCTTCATGGCCTTCGCGGCCGTACAGCAGATAGCCGTCCTTGGCGTCGAGGACGCCGTACGATGGACCGCCTTCGAGGAGGGTGTCGATGTCCATGGTCATGAGACCGGAAAGCGGAACCCCCCGGTCCGGTTTCAAACCGCCAAGGTTCAGGCGCCTCTCAGGGGACTGTGATCGTGCCCCACATCGGCTGGATGCCCGCCTCGGTCTCCAGCCGCAGGCCGTAACCGCCGGGGGGCAGCAGCAGGGTCGCGCGGGCCTGGCCTTCGGTCAGCAGGACGTGGTCCGCCGGCACCCCCGCCGGGCCCTCGGACAGCCGCATCGCCTGCAGCAGGGTGGTCCCGGTGAACGGCGGAACCGCGACCTCCACCGGCTTGCGCAGCGGGTCGGCGGCGAGCCAGCCGGGACGGCCCGAGACCGGAGCGAGGCGGGGATGGAAGACCGACAGGTCCATCTGACCGGCATAGGTGCGGCTGCCGATCGCGGCGCCGTCCTTCGCCACCACGATCGGGGCCGTGGGCGCGAACCGTTCCTGAACCGCCGCGACATGAGGCGCATCGTGGGCGGGGTTCAGCGCGGGCCAGTTGGAAGACTGCTCGATGGTCAGCGGGTCGATCCCGGTCTTGGCCTTCAGCCTCGCCGCGAACCATGTGCCGCCCAGGCCGGGCTTCTCCATCGCATGGCTGTAGCCGACGTAGACGAAGACCTTGGCGTCCGGATTGGTCGACAGGATGTTGGCGATCAGATTGTCGGCCTGGGCCTCCTCACGGGCGGCGATCTCACCCTCCCAGTCCGAGCCTTCCGGCGCCTGCTGGTCGAACATCTGCTCATAGGCGGCGAAGCGGTAGCCCAGGCGGGCCGCCTCGCGCACTGTCTCGGCATAGACCGGATCGCGGCTGTACCAGCCAAAGTCGGCGATAAAGGGCATGCCTTGCCGGTACAGGGTGATCGACGGCGCCGGCTCCTGTTGTCGCTGGGTGAAGGTCTCGGCGGCGAACCAGTCATATCCAAGCGGGCGCAGGGCGCGGGCGACCTGACCGGCGAAGTTCCGATGGCCCGAGATATTGTGGGCCTCGTTCAGAATGACGATGGAGGTGTTGGCCGCGCCCTCGAGGATGGCCTCCATGGCGTCGCGGCTGACCGCCCCTTCCAGATCAGGGCGTTCCAGACCGGGGCGAGGCGGCTTCTCGGTGTCCGCCAGGGCGGTCGCCTCATCGCCGAGGAAGGAGGCATACTGGCCCAGCATTCCGCCCGCAGGCGCCTCGCCGGCCGCGGCCCGCGCCTTCAGATCCAGGTACTGGGGGATGTAGCGCCCCTCCTGAAAGAAGCGCTCTTCGGGCGTCAGCGCCTCCTGCGCCCGGGCCCCCAGCGCCGTTGTTGCGCCGATCGCGCCTGCCGCCAATCCGAACCCGCGTCGCGTCAACATGGTCTGACCTCTTCTCCACACGCTCAAGTTCAGCGGGCGAAAATGGCGACGGCAAGGCGAAGCTTTACGGCGATCAGTCCCCGGATCAGGTCCGGGGCCAGCCGCCCGCGCGGCTGAGGGCGCTGGGGGCGGGGCGGCCGATCTTCTCACCGATCCAGCGGGCGGTCCCGATCAGCTGGTCGAGGTCATAGCCGGTTTCGAACCCGGCCCGCTCTAGCATGTAGACCAGATCCTCGGTGGCGATGTTGCCGGTCGCGCCCGGAGCAAAGGGGCAGCCGCCGATGCCGCCGACCGAGGCGTCGAGGATGTCGATCCCCGCCTCCACGCCCGCATAGGCGTTGGCCAGGCCGGTGTTGCGGGTGTCGTGGAAATGCAGGCGCAGGGCGGCGTCCGGCGCGGCCTTGCGGGCGGCCTCGACCTTGCGGGTGACGGCCCAGGGATCGCCGACGCCGATGGTGTCGGCCAGGGCGATCTCCTCGACGCCCAGCGCCGCGATCCGGCCGACCAGATCGGCGACCTGATCGACCCCGACCTCGCCGTCGAAGGGGCAGCCCCAGACGCAGGACAGGGTGGCCGACAGGGACGGCGCGGCGCCGGAGGCGGCTCCGGCGTTGGCGCGCCCGGCGACGATCCCGGCCAGCATCTCGACCTGCTGGTCGACCGTCAGGCCCTGGTTCTTCAGGCCAAAGCCGTCGGTGGCGGACATGGCCACATTGACCTCGTTCACCGCCGTGCCCAGCGCCCGGTCATAGCCCTTGCCGTTCAGCACCAGACCGATGCGGCTGCGGCCGTCCTGATGCGGAAGCGCGGCCATGACCTCTTCCGCCCCGGCCATCTGGGGCACGTATTTCGGGTGGACGAAGCTGACCGCCTCGATCCGGCGGGCGCCCGCGGCTTCGAGCCGTTGGACGAAGTCGGCGCGAACGGCGGGTTCGAGCACCGCCTTCTCGTTCTGCAGGCCGTCACGGGGGCCGACCTCGACGATGGTGATGCGGCGGCTCATCGGGCGGGGGCCTCCGCCGGGAGCGCGTCGCTGCTGGGCGCATAAAGGAACAGGTCCACGTCGTCGCCCTGCGAATAGTTGTGGCCTCGCACCTCGGCGACGGTGCGGCCGGTCACCCCCAGCCGGGCGGCGGCGGCCTGGAAGGCGTCGGCTTCCCGCGATTCGACGATCACGGGGCGCCCTTCGGAGAGGGCCTTCGCGGCGCCATCGGCGTCGGTCAGTTCCGTGTCCCGGCCGGTCAGGAAGACGAAGCTGGGCTCATGATAACCCGCGATGGCGACCGGGCCGGGACGGCCCTGACGCGGGTGCAGGTCGTTCTCGTACAGGGCCTTGTCCAGCTGGGGCGAGACGGACAGCGGGCGCAGCTGGCGCAGGGTGCCCGCCAGCGCCCCGTGCGCGACCACGCCCAGGGTCAGGCTGACCAGAACGGCGGTGACGGCCGCCCGGTGCATCAGCAGGAAGGCGCCGATCAGGCCGGCCAGCACGGCGAAGGCGATGGTCAGGGTCGCCCAGGTCTGGGCGGTCGACTTGCCGAACTCGGTCAGGCCGTAGACCACCCCCGCCGCCAGCAGCAGGCCGACGAAGACCGCTAGGGCGGCGCCGGCGGCGCGCGACACCTTGCCGATCGGCCGGGTCAGGGCGGCCGCCGCCAGCAGGGCCAGGGCCCCGAAGGCCGGCAGGTTGTAGTGGATCAGCTTGGTCGGGGTCAGCTCGAAGATCAGCCAGGCCGGAACCAGCCAGCAGACGAGGAAGCGAATCGTCGGCTCGGCCCGGCGATGCCAACCGGTCGACACGGCGGCGGGCAGCAGCAGGGTCGCCGGGAAGAAGGTGATCAGGGCCGCGATCAGATAGTAGCCGGGAGGCGCCCCGTGGCTCTCGTGGCCGCCGGCGATCTTGGGCGCGAGATCGCCCGCGATAGCCTCCCGCCAGAAGCCGCCGTCGGTGGCGATGGTGATGGCGATGGCCCAGGGACCGACCAGCAGGGCCACCAGCGGCAGGCCCCAGCCCCAGCCGAGACGCTTGAGCCAGCGGAAGTCGCGGTCCCACAAGGACACCAGCAGCATGGCGGGGGCGATGACGATCAGCCCGATGGGGCCCTTGATCAGGATCGACAGGCCCAGGCCGAACCAGAACATCAGCTTGTGCGGGCGCAGCGGCGCCTCTCCGGCCCTGGAGGCCAGGTAGATCCGCGCCAGCCCGGCCATGGCCAGGGTGACGGCGCCGCACAGCATGGCGTCGGTCTTGGCGATCCCGGCCTCTGTCGACAGCAGGAAGGAGGCGCCCAGCATGGCCCCGGCGAGGAAGCCCGCCCGGTTGCCGAACATGGCCTGACCGACCCAGGCCACGGCGGCGGCGGCCATCATGGCGCCGAGGATGGACGGGATGCGGTAGGGCTGGATGTCCCGGTTCTCGACACTGGACGTCGCCGCCACGGCGACCGCCTGCATCCAGTAGATGCCGACCGGCTTCTTCCAGCGGGGATCGTCCTGGAAGCGGATGTCGACGTAGTCGCCGGTTTCCAGCATCTGGGAGGTCGCCTGGGCGTAGCGGCTTTCGTCGCGGTCCAGCGGCGGCAGCAGGGCCAGAACCGGCAGGCCGGCGAACAGGGCGACCAGCGCCGCCAGCAGCGGCCCGCGCCATCCGGCGATATACTTGTCGAGGTCGGGACGGATCATGGGGCAGTCCTACCACGCCGGTTCCGCCGTCGTCATGCGGTGTGCGCGCATGGCTCCCGCCCGGCGTCAAAACCGGCTAGAGAGCGCTCATGACCGAAGCCGTTCCCGACATCTCCGTCGTCGTTCCCGTCCATGACGAGGAGGGCGCCGCCGGCCCGCTGGCCCGCGAGATCGCCGCCGCCTTCGCCGGACGGTCGTTCGAGATGGTGTTCGTCAACGACGCCTCGAAGGACCGGACCCTGGACGAGCTGCGCGCCCTGCAGGCCGAGCTGCCGCAGCTGCGGGTGCTGAGCCACGGCTCCAATGCGGGCCAGAGCCGCGCGGTGCGGACCGGCGTGCTGGCCGCGCGCGGCGCCATCGTGGTCACCCTGGACGGCGACGGGCAGAACCCGCCCGCCGACGCGCCCCGGCTGGTCGACCTGCTGGCCGCCTCGCCGTCGAGCGTGGCGCTGGTGGGCGGCGTGCGGGCCAGACGGCAGGACACGGAGGCCAAGCGCTGGGCTTCGCGCTGGGCCAACCGCATCCGCAAGAAGCTGCTTTCGGACGACGCCGACGACACCGGCTGCGGGCTGAAGGCCTTCCGGCGGGACGTCTTCCTGCGCCTCCCGTACTTCGATCACATCCACCGCTATCTGCCGGCCCTGATGATCCGCGAGGGGTATGAGAACCGCTACCTCGACGTCGATCACCGGCACCGGGAGACCGGCCGGTCGAAATACACCAACTGGGGACGGCTGATGGCCTCGTTCTCGGACCTGCTGGGCGTGATGTGGCTCAAGTCCCGCTCGCGGAAGCCGGGCGCGATCAGCGAGTTCTGACCCGCCGGCGCCCGCACCACCCGCGGGCGTAGCCGTATGGAGCGAACCGGGGTATCTATCGTTAACAAGCGCGGCCGTGAGCGGCCGACGAGGGAGCCTCGCCCATGCTGATCGCCCTGCCGCTGCTGCTGATCCCGGTGGTCCTGTACAATATCGTGGTGCTGTCGAACGTGATGGCGGGCAGTGATGTGAACCTGGCCGCGGGCGGCGCGGACGCCATCCTGCGCGATCCCATGTTCTCGATCCCGATGGCCTCGGGCACCAGCTGGAACGTGGGCGTCGGTGACCTGATCCTGCTGCTGTCGCTGATCCTGCTGTTCTTCGAACTGCTGAAGTCGACCTCCAGCCAGAAGGTCGCGATCATCAATCACGCCCTGTCGATGATCCTGTTCGTCGCGGTGCTGGTCGAGTTCCTGCTGATCAAGGGCTTCGCCACCTCGACCTTCTTCCTGATCGTGGTGATGGTGATGCTGGACGTGCTGGCCGGGTTCATCGTGACCATCATCTCGGCCCGCAAGGACCTGGATTTCGGCGGCGGGGCGTAGCCGGAGGCCCGGGGGAGCGTCAGACGCCGCCCCTCCACCCCGCATCCTGCGTCAGGTAAACGCCACGAAGATCAGGGTCACGACGGTGATGTCGAAGGCGCGGGTCAGGAAACGGGGCATGACGGGTTCCGGAACGGGTCGATCTGACCTGTCGCCAGCAAGGACCGTGCCGTCCGCCTAGATGTCGGTGTCTTCCGTGCGACCGGGCTTCGGGCGCCGGTCGACCGTGCCGGAATATTCGGCCCCGAGGTAGGCGCTGCGGGCCGCGGTGAGCACCGGCTGGCCGCCCTTCAGGCCGCGCTTCTGGCCGGTCTGTCCCATCATCTGGGCGGCGAAAACGGCCGCTGAACCGTCTGACGGCGGCGTCGCGGCAGCTCTTGCCGGGGGAGTGACGTCCTCCGCCGGCAGGTCCAGCGGCACCAGATCGCGCGAGGTGGAGCCCGCCCGGCGCTCGGCCGTGCGGCGCTCGGCGGCCCGCCGGTCGCGCCCCTCGACGGGGCCGACGCCGCGGACCTTGTCGGTCATCCCCGGGACAGCTTGTCGAGCTGGGCGCGCATCTCGTCCATCTGACGGCGCATCTCGTCCAGTGGATCCGGAGCGCCCGGCTCCTCGGCGGCCGGCGCGGGCGCGGGCTGGCGGGCGACGCCGCCGAAACCGGGCCACATCTTCATGGCTTCCGCGAACATGGCCATGTTCCGCTTGACCGCCTCGTCCATCAGCCCGGCGCCCGGGGCGCCGCCGAAGGCCTTGGAGAACTGGCCGCGGATCTGCTCCTGCTGGCGGGTGAAGTTGTCCAGCGACATCTCGAGGTAGGAGGGCAGGACCCCCTGCATATGGCCGCCGTAGTAGCCGATCAGCTGGCGCAGGAACTGCACCGGCAGCAGGGCCTCGCCCCGGCTCTCTTCCTCGAAGATGATCTGGGTCAGGATCTGACGGGTCAGGTCCTCATTGGTCTTGGCGTCGAAGACCACGAACTCGGTCCCCTCGCGGACCATCCGCGCGAGGTCTTCCAGTGTGACGTAGGCCGAAGTCGCCGTGTTGTAGAGCCGCCGGTTGGCGTACTTCTTGATGACGACGTTGTCTCCCGCACCGGACTTCTTGTCAGCCACGCGCTGTCCCCGTTCCTGTTGCAACGCCACAGTGTCTGCGCTGCGAGTGCGAAAGTCTAGCCAGCCATCGCGGCGGGGGCGAGGACGACGCCGACCAGCACGGCCGCCCAGTGGACGGTGGCGCCGGTGACCACGAAGCCGTGCCAGATGGCGCGGCGGAACTTCACCTTCGGGCTGATGAAGACGAAGACGCCGCCGGTGTAGATCAGTCCGCCGATGACCAGCAGGGTCAGGGCGGCCGGGTGGACGGTCTCGACCATCGGCTTCAGGGCGATGACCACCAGCCAGCCGAAGGCCACATAGACAGCGCTCCAGAAGGCGTCGGACAGGCGGGGCAGCAGGACCTTGGCCAGGGCTCCGGACAGGCCGACGGCCCAGACCAGAAGGGTGAAGCCGACGGCCCAGCCGCCCTCGAACCGCTGGGTGGTGAAGGGGGTGTAGCTGCCGGCGATCATCAGGAAGATGGCCGCCTCGTCCAGCCGCCGCAGCACCGGCCGGGCGGCGCAGGGGCGGATCTGGTTGTAGATGGTCGAGGCCGACAGCATGGCCACCAGACACAGGGCGTAGACCGCGGTGGCCACCGCCGCGCCGATCCCGGCGTAGATGGCCGCCAGCACCGCCAGCAGGCCGCCGCCGACGACGGCGAGGGTCAGGCCGACCACGTGCACGACCAGATCGGCGGTCTTCTCGGCCGGGGAGAGGTAGTGCTCGATCATGTCGAGCTCGTCCGGCGTGCAGACGTGGCGGAGCAGGCGTTTCAGGCGCATGAGCATGGTCCCTTCAAGACCGGACGCCGACAGTTCGTTCCGGGGAATATGGCCTTAAGGCGGTGACTATCCGGTGAATCACGCGTTCGGGGCTGACGAAGGCGCCGCAATGCGGCACAAGCGCCACAAGTTTATTCCCCATGGAGTGAAATTCATGACCGACGTCGTCATCGTCTCGGCCGCCCGCACCCCGGTCGGCAGCTTCCTGGGCTCCCTGTCCAGCCTGTCCGCGGCCCAGCTGGGCTCGGTGGCCATCAAGGCCGCGCTGGAGCGGGCCGGAGTGGCGCCCGAGGCGGTGGACGAGGTCGTCCTGGGCCATGTGCTGCAGGCCGCCAATGGGCAGGGCCCGGGCCGTCAGGCGGCCATGGGCGCGGGCCTGCCGAAGGAGACGCCGGCCTGGACCCTGAACCAGATCTGCGGCTCGGGCCTGCGCGCGGTGGCCGTGGGCGCCCAGCAGATCGCCACGGGCGATGCGAAGATCGTCGTCGCCGGCGGTCAGGAGAGCATGAGCCAGGCGGTCCATGCCCAGCAGCTGCGCGGCGGCCAGAAGATGGGCGACGTGACCCTGGTCGACACCATGATCAAGGACGGGCTGTGGGACGCCTTCAACGGCTATCACATGGGCCAGACCGCCGAGAACATCGCGGCGACGTTCGACATCGCCCGCGAGGCCCAGGACCGGTTCGCCCTGGCCAGCCAGCACAAGGCGGAAGCCGCCCAGAACGCGGGCCGGTTCGATGACGAGATCACCCCGGTGGTCATCCCCTCGAAGAAGGGCGATGTCGTCGTCGACAAGGACGAATACATCCGCCACGGCGCGACCATCGAGGCGATGGAGAAGCTGCGCCCGGCCTTCACGAAGGACGGCAGCGTCACCGCCGCCAACGCCTCGGGCCTGAACGACGGGGCGGCGGCGCTGGTGCTGATGAGCGCGGACGAGGCGAAGGCGCGGGGGCTGACCCCGCTGGCGCGGATCGCGTCCTCGGCCACCGCGGGCGTCGATCCGGCGGTGATGGGCACCGGCCCGATCCCGGCGTCGAAAAAGGCGCTGGAGAAGGCCGGCTGGACCGTGGCCGACCTGGACCTGATCGAGTCCAATGAGGCCTTCGCCGCCCAGAGCCTGTGCGTGGTCAAGGAACTGGGCCTCGACCCGGACAAGGTGAACGTCAACGGCGGCGCCATCGCCATCGGTCACCCGATCGGCGCCTCGGGCGCGCGCATCCTGACGACCCTGCTGTTCGAAATGCAGCGTCGCGACGCGAAGAAGGGTCTGGCGACCCTGTGCATCGGCGGCGGCATGGGCGTGGCCATGTGCGTCGAGCGGGTGTGAGCGGACATTTTCAAGGACCGGGTCCCGCAAGGGGCCCGATCATTGAAGCACGGCCATGCGTCAGAAACGGACGCAGGCCCGGCCGGACCTAGTCCCGGGCGAAGACGTGCACGGGCTGGCCGGCGTGGTGCAGCTCGACGTGGCTGTAGTCGCGGGTCAGCAGCAGGCGGACCTGGGCCAGCTCGCGGGCCTCGGCCTCATTGAGGGCGTCGAGGGGTTCGTCGGTCGGATCGATGCCTGAACGGTAATGCAGGCGAAGGCTGTAGGCGGACATGACTGTCTCCCGAAGTCTGGAGCGGGAGTGTTCGAGCAACCCCGGATCGTCTCGGGGGCGGACCAATGTCTCTCAGTCGCGGGCGCTCGTGGAAAGGCTGCGCGCGATGACGGGACTCTGCACCCTTCTCGCCAAAAAAGCGAGGAAAAACCGCTATGTCCGCTACCGGACTGAGGGCGTGGGGTCGATCCGGTCGAGGGCGGACCAGCCGAAATCCAGCAGGGGCCTGACGGAGGCGGCGAAGGCGGCGAGCGTGGCCGGGAGGGCCGGCGAGGCGATCTCGGCCCCGGTGAGCGGGCGCGAGACCAGCCAGCGGGTGCGTTTCAGCACCGGCTCGAGCGCGGTCCCGGCCTGATGCTCGAACCCCTTGGGCATGCGTTTGACCGGATCGCCGGGGTCGAGCGCCAGCCCGGCCGTCGACAGGGCGGCCTCGACAGCGGCCCAGCGCGCGGGCTGGTCGACGATCAGGCGGCGGACGGCGTCGATCTGCGGCCGCTCGTCCAGGTAGAAGCCGCAGGCGACGAAGGGCCCCTTGCCGAAGGGGCCGTCGTCCGATCCCGCCGCCTCCGAAGGATGGGTGGACGGGTCCAGCGGGTCGATGCTGTCCGGATCGAAGCCGGGGCGGGACCCGCCCTCGGGCTCGATGTGGATGTAGATCATGCCGGGGCTCATCTTGCGCCCGTCGCGGGTCAGGGTGGCCGAGACGTGGGTCTTGTAGGGCCGCTTGTCCTTCGAGAAGCGGGTGTCGCGGTGGATGCGGAAGACGCTGCGCTTCGGATCGCCCGACAGGGGCAGGTCCAGGGCCGCGCAGGTGGTGGACGTCTCCGCGATCAGGGCGGCCAGGGCGGGCTTGAGGCCGTCGTCATAGGCGGCGCGATGGGCCGTGAACCAGTCGCGATCATTGTGGGCGGCGAGACCGGTCAGGAAGGCCAGGTCGGCGGAGGCGAAGCCGGGAAACGCGCTTGGGAAGGTCATGGCGCGACCCTAGACCCGGAGGGCGTTGCGGGTGAAGCGGCGCTTCCCATATGCGCCTGAAGCAGTTGCGGATGGCGAAGATGAGCAAGCCCCTGAAGATCGATTTCGTGTCGGACGTCGTCTGTCCGTGGTGCGTGGTGGGCCTGGGCGGGCTGGAGACCGCGCTGGAGAAGCTGAAGCCCGAGGGGATCGAGGCGGAGATCGCCTTCAAGCCGTTCGAGCTGAACCCGCAGATGGCGCCCGAGGGCGAGAACATCGTCGAGCACATCGGCCGCAAATACGGCTCGACCCCCGAACAGTCGGCGAAGAACCGGGCCATGATCACCGAGCGGGCGGCCGAGGTCGGCTTCGACATGCGGATGACGGCGGACAGCCGCATCTGGAACACCTTCGACGCCCACCGCCTGCTGCACTGGGCGGGCGAGACGGCGCCGGACCGGCAGCCGGCGCTGAAGAAGGCCCTGTTCCGCATCCACTTCACCGAGGGCCGCAACCTGACCGACGCGGGCGAGCTGACCGCGGCCGCCGAGGCCGTGGGCCTGGACCGGGCCGAGGCCGCCGACGTGCTGGCGTCCGGCCGCTATGTGCAGGCGGTCCGCGCGGAGGAGGCCCTGTGGCAGTCGCGGGGCATCAGCTCGGTCCCGGCCGTGGTGGTCGAGGGCAAATACCTGATCTCGGGCGGCCAGCCGCCGGAGGTGTTCGAACAGGCCCTGCGCAAGATCGCGGCGGAAGAGGCGGCGGCCCCGGCCTGACGCCCTCACGGCGGCCCCGTGAGCGGAGCGCCGCCCGGCAGGCCGGGCAGGACGGCGGCGGACGGCGGAGACGCGAAAACACCGTCCAGACCGTCCAGATCGTCCGGATCGTCCGGCCCGTTCGGCGCCGGGACGCGCCCGCGGGCGGCCTTGAAGCGCCGGAGTTCGGCCTCCATGACGCGGGTTTCCGCCCGCAGGGCGTCGGTGGTGGCGAGGAGGCGCCGCTTTTCGTCCGCCTCGCGCCGGCGCCCGGCCTGCTCGACCAGCCGGGTCAGGCGGCGGTGCTCGTCGGCCAGGGCCTGATGCACGCGCCGCCAGCGCAGGGCCGCCATGGCGTCGCCGTGCAGCACGGCCCGCATCATCCGCTGGCAGGCGACCACCGACAGATCGCCCAGGCTGATCCGCTCCAGATCGCCGTCGACGCTCTCCTCGAGCGCCAGCCCCTCGTCGTCGCGATCCAGCCCGCGCGGCCCGTCCCACGGCTGGTCGCTGCGCCGCCACCCCTCCTCGGCCGCCCGCCCGCGCAGGGTGCTGAGCCCCACGCCGTAGCGCCGGCAACAGGCGGGCGCCGACCAGCCGGCCAGATAGTCGGCGCGGATCTCGTCCCAGACGGCCTCGGTCAACCGGGCGTGGCCCGCGTCGGCGGGATCGGGGGCGGGGCGGGCCTGGGTCTCTGGGGATGCGTCGTTCATGGGAGCCTCCGGGGGGATCGGAGGCATTGTAGAACGGCGGTACGTCAGAATTGGACGTGTGGGGGAGGGGGTAGGGACGAGGGTCGAGGGTCGTGGGTCGAGGGGGTGCGGGGTGTGGGGTGTGGGGTGTGGGGTGTGGGGTGTGCCGTTCCCTCTCCCGATGGGAGAGGGACGCCGTGTCCGGATTGACGACCGGAACGCCTCCGCGCGCTCACGCAGGAAGCCGTTGATGAAGGTGGTCTTCCCGGCCCCGGTAGGCCCGACGAGGAGGACGAGGGTGGGCATGGGTGGAGGTCGGCGCGGTGGACCGGCCGGCGCGAGCGGCGGAAAAGAGTGTGTGTCCTTGTTTCCCCGGTTCCCCGGTTGTCTAGAAAAGCCGTTTCGATATGTCGCTCACAGAGTTCAGGCCGCCTCGGTGATCACTACCAGTTTTGGGGATCGTGAAAGTATACCGATCATCGCCTTGGTATGTGAGCTTAACATGTTTTCCGTCCTCCGAAATTGAGAAGCCCATTTCGGTGAGTCCGTCACGAATTTCCTTGTTTAAGGATCTGTAATCTCGAAGTAATGTCTTGAGATTTTCTCTGCGTTCATGGGGAACATTTGAAGCGGGATTATTATCGGCGACAGCTTTAAGAATGTGTTCTCGGCGACCGTTATCTTGAACTCTGCTAAGTGCATCAGCGGCGGCGTCCCGAATGACGGAAGAAATTTCGTCAGGATAGTAGTCTTGCTCGGAACCTACTTTTATTCTGACACCTGTCGAAGCGGAGCGCTGTCTTGACGATCGGATTTCGCTCGACAGTCGATTGATTTCCGCTTCCGCAGCTTGGATTGCTGCGTCTTTAAGTGCGAGTTCTGCGTCAAAGGTAGCGACATAAACATCTACTTCGTTGGAGCCGGAAGCGCGCAATGCTTGGATTGCTAAACGGGACTGCAACTGCTGCGCCGCAGCCCACGAGCACCAAGTGAGCGGACGGCGGTTCAGGAGTGCTTGTCGAACCTCCTTGGAGATAGATTTTCGTCGATCAGAATTGGTCAGTGACCAATCGGGTCGGATCAGGCGTCGACCTGAACCATCAGGCCAGTAGATGCCTACGGCGGCACCGTACGCTGGCTCGACCTCTAGGCGGAGGCGGCTCGAAAAATACCTATCAGGCTCTACGATGACATGTGCCATCCCGCAGAGCTCTCGAGCGAGTGCATCGACATTCACCCAGTAGGAACCATCAACATTGGCGCTAACGTAAACGACTGGAAGATAGCAGCCTGAGTCTCCGGAAATTAGGTTTGCGGCAAGTTCAACCTCGTCTGAGGTAAGTCGTCTGGCGGTGCGGCTGACCTGTATACCGCCATCCCATCCGCCTTCGAGAGAATCCAGGAGCGCGGCGACTACGATGGGTTTCTTGGCAGGTGGCAGGCGAGCTACCGGAGCAGCAGAATCCCGGTATGTCCGTATGCTGACCCAAGGCTCTCGGTGACCGGCATAGGAAACCTCGCTGATCCAATCGACGTTGTCTTCGGTCGCGGTGAGCCTGATCGAAACTGCAATGTCATCGGCGTTCGACGCGCCGGTAATTTCTATGAGTTGTTTCCCCGCTCTAACCGACTTTTCAGCACCCAAGCTAAGCAGGCTGAGACCCTGCGCCGTAAACGAAGTGTGAGGGGACGCGAGAACCCAGGATTTCACGGCGTCAATAAAAGCGTCAGGCGTGCTTTCCGGGCCAACGGGAAACTCAGTTGAGAAGGACAGCATTGCATACGCCCCAGTGAATTCACGCAACAGGTGCCAGCCGAATCAACGGTTTGCAACTTCAGCGTTTTGATGCGTGGAGCGGATCGGGGTCGCTCGGGCCTCATACCTTCATCTCCACCACAACGCCCCCGGCGCGGAACTTCGCCGACATCTCCGCCACCCCGGCCTCCGCCCCTTCGGCTGACGCCTGAGCGCCGAGCCCCAACGCTTCCCCGAACCATCCCCCGTCCCGGGAGTTTCCTCGCCCGGACCAGACAAGGGCGCGGGATGAAGGCGGGGTTTTCGGCGGGGGTGAGGGACGGGGTCGGGCAGTGGCTGTCGCGGTGGAAGCCGTCGAAGCGGCCCGCACGCCTGCCGTCCTCCCTGCCGTCCTGGTCGAGCGCGGTCGAGGGGGCGGCGCGGGTCGGGTATGGGGCGCGGGGGTTTGTGTATCTGTCGGCCGGGGCGCTGACGCTGCTGGCGGCGGCGGACCGGTTCGATGAGGCGGCCGGGTCGTCGGGGGCGATCGGCTGGCTGGCCGAACAGCCGTTCGGGCCGCTGTGGCTGGTGCTGCTGGGCGCCGGGCTGTGGGCCTTCGTGCTGTGGCGCGGGCTGCAGGCGGTGTTCGACGCGGACCACGAGGGCTCGGACCTGAAGGGCTGGGCCGCGCGGGCCGGGCAGGCGGTGAGCGGCCTGTTCTACGGCGTGCTGGCGGCCTCGGTGTTCGAATATCTGGATGAGTTCGGCGGGGCGCCGGACCGGGCCGATGCGGCCGAGAACCAGGAGAAGGCGGCGATGCTGCTGGCCCTGCCGCTGGGCGGGTGGCTGCTGATGGCCGTGGGGCTGGCGATCATCGCCGTGGGGGCGGGCAATATCGTGCGGGCGGCGCGCGACGACTTCGCCGGGGCGCTGGCCTGTTCGAAGACGGTGTGCAGGCGGGTCACGCCGCTGGCGCGGGCGGGCTATGCGGCGCGGGGGTTCGCCTATCTGCCGCTGGGGCTGTTCGTGATCCTGGCGGGGCTGCGGGCGCGGGCGTCGACCGTGACCGACCTTGGCGGGGCGCTGGACGCGCTGGAGCGCCAGCCGGGCGGCGACTGGGTGCTGGGGATCACCGGGATCGGCCTGATGGCCTTCGGCGCCTTCGCCTTCGTCGAGGCCCGCTGGCGCCGCATCCGCCCGCCCCGCGACCTGAACCCGCTGGACTGAGCCGGTTCAGGCGCGAGGGGGAGGATCAGACCTTCACTTCGATGGCCCCGCCGCCGGCGCGGAATTTGGCCGACATCTCGGCCATGCCGGCCTCGGCCTCGGTGAGGGAGGCGCCGGCGTCGTTCTGGCCGCGGGCGGCGTCGCGGATGTCCTGGCTGATCTTCATCGAGCAGAATTTGGGCCCGCACATCGAGCAGAAGTGGGCGGTCTTGTGCGCCTCCTTCGGCAGGGTCTCGTCGTGGTATTTGCGGGCCGTTTCCGGATCGAGGCCGAGGTTGAACTGGTCTTCCCAGCGGAACTCGAAGCGGGCGCGCGACAGGGCGTCGTCGTGGAGGCGGGCGGCCGGGTGGCCCTTGGCCAGATCGGCGGCGTGGGCGGCGATCTTGTAGGTGATGACGCCGTCCTTGACGTCCTGACGGTCGGGCAGTCCCAGATGCTCTTTCGGCGTGACGTAGCAGAGCATGGCCGTGCCGAACCAGCCGATCATGGCCGCGCCGATGGCGCTGGTGATGTGGTCATAGCCCGGCGCGATGTCGGTGGTCAGCGGCCCGAGGGTGTAGAAGGGCGCCTCGTGGCAGTGCTTCAGCTGCTCATCCATGTTGGCCTTGATCTTGTGCATCGGCACGTGGCCGGGGCCTTCGATCATGACCTGACAGCCCTTGGCCCAGGCGATCTTGGTCAGCTCGCCCAGGGTGCGCAGCTCGGCGAACTGGGCCTCGTCATTGGCGTCGGCGATGGAGCCGGGACGCAGGCCGTCGCCGAGGCTGAACGACACATCGTAGGCCCGCATGATGTCGCAGATCTCTTCGAAATGCTCGTAGAGGAAGCTCTCCTTGTGGTGAGCCAGGCACCACTTGGCCATGATCGAGCCGCCGCGCGAGACGATGCCGGTGACGCGTTTGGCCGTCAGCGGGATGAAGGGCAGGCGCACGCCGGCGTGGATGGTGAAATAGTCGACGCCCTGCTCGCACTGCTCGATCAGGGTGTCGCGATAGACCTCCCAGGTCAGGTCCTCGGCGACGCCGTTCACCTTCTCCAGCGCCTGGTAGATGGGGACGGTGCCGATCGGCACGGAGCTGTTGCGGATGATCCAGTCGCGGATGTTGTGAATGTTGCGGCCGGTCGACAGGTCCATGACGTTGTCGGCGCCCCAGCGGGTGGCCCAGACCAGCTTGTCGACCTCGTCGTCCACCGACGACAGGACCGCCGAGTTGCCGATGTTGGCGTTGATCTTCACCAGGAAGTTGCGGCCGATGATCATCGGCTCGACTTCGGGGTGGTTGATGTTGTGCGGGATGATGGCGCGGCCGCGCGCGATCTCCTGACGGACGAACTCAGGCGTCACGAAGTCGGGGATCGAGGCGCCGAAGTCCTCGCCGTCGCGGATGCAGGGGGCGGTCTGTTCGCGGCGCAGGTTCTCGCGGATGGCGACGTATTCCATCTCGGGCGTGATGATGCCGGCGCGGGCGTATTCGTACTGGGTCACGGGGCGGCCCTCGACGCCCTTGAAGACCTGGTGGTTCGACACGTCGAAGCGCGGGGCCAGGTGCTTGCCGCTGGCGTGGCCGTTGTCCTCGGGCTTCACTTCGCGCGGGTTCTCGACGGGCGCGATGTCGCCGCGGTCCAGCTGCCAGCTGGATTTGACCTTGGGCAGGCCGCGCTTGATGTCGATGGTCACCGACGGGTCGGTGTAGGGGCCGGACGAGTCGTACATCGTCACCGGCGGCTCATTGGCGCTGGGGTGGACGGCGACCTCGCGGAAGGGGACGCGGATGTCCGGGAACAGCTCGCCGGCCACATAGACCTTGACGCCGCCGGCGCGCGGGCCGGTGGGGATGCGGCCATGCTCGGCGGCGACCTGTTTGCGGGCGTCGGCCAGCGGCAGCTCGATGTTGGGCTCTTCCGGCAGGGCGGGGGGCGTAACCTGGATGTTCATTTGGCGGCCTCAAGGTGTTGAGGTCCGCCGACGTCAGGCGAGATGGTCCCTGAGCCCGAATTGGGGGCGTGGACCGAAAGCGTACTCATCCCTTCGCCGGCATGACCCGGATCAGGTTCGACGGGTCAGAGGTCTACCTCAATCTCAGCGGCTGGGCGCTTTCAGGCGAAGTGGATCCGGTTCGCCGCCCGGAAAGCGCCCCCTTGAGTGGCGCGCCTTCGAACCGCGAGCTGGTTCCCACTCGCTGAAGGCGCGCTGTGCCGCCCCCCGGAGAACGGAAGCAGCCTTACGCCTCCGGGGGGACGGGTTCAACCAGACGCTGACATGGGCGCCGGTCTAGACGCTGATCTGGGCGCCCATCTCGACCACCCGGCCGGGAGGAAGGCGATAGACGTCCGAGGCCGAGGCGGCGTTGCGGGCCAGGGCCATGAACAGCTTCGCCTGCCAGCGGGGCAGGCCCGACCGGGGCGCGGCGACCACGGTGCGCTTGCCGAGGAAGAAGCTGGTGGATTGCAGATCCACCTTCAGCCCGGCCCTTTTCGCCATGCCGACCAGCCGCGGGATCGACGGCTGCTCCATGTAGCCGAAGACGGCCGTGACCCTCCAGAAGCCGCCGTCCAGCTGTTCGGCGGTCAGGCGGTCGGCGTCGGCGACCCGCGGCGCGTCGGCGGTGTGGATGCTGAGCACGACATTGGTCTCATGCAGGACGTGGTTGTGCTTGAGATTGTGCATCAGGGCGGCCGGGGCCAGGCTGTTGTCGGCGGCCAGGAAGACCGCCGTGCCGGGGGCGCGATGCGGCTTGCGGGCCGCCAGCAGGGCGACGACCTCGGCCAGGGGCAGGGTGTCGCCGGCGGTCTTGAGACGGACCCGTTCGGCGCCCCGGACCCAGGTGGCCATGACCATGAACAGGGCCGCGCCCAGCATCAGGGGCACGAAGCCGCCCGACAGGATCTTGAGGGCATTGGCCCCCAGGAAGACCAGGTCGATGGCCAGCATCGGGACGAACAGCAGGGCGGCCTTCCACAACGGCCAGTTCCACAACCGGCGCACGACGATGAAGGCCAGGGCGGTGGTCACCACCATGGTGCCGGTCACCGCCAGACCATAGGCGTGGGCCAGTCCGGCGGAGCTCTTGAACACCGCCACCAGCACGACCACGCCGATCAGCAGGGCGATGTTGACCCGGCCGATGTAGATCTGGCCGGCCTCATGCTCGGAGGTGCGGGCGATCTTCATGCGCGGCAGCAGGCCCAGCTGCATGGCCTGGCTGGTGAGCGAGAAGGCGCCGGTGATCACCGCCTGGGAGGCGATGACGGTGGCGAGGGTGGCCAGGACGACCACGGGCGCGCGCAGAAGCTCCGGGGCCATGGTGAAGAACCAGTCGGCGTTCTCGACCCGGGCGCCCCGGGCCAGCTCGACCGCCTGCAGGGCCATGGCGCCCTGTCCGAGGTAGTTCAGCGCCAGACAGGGCAGGACAAGCCAGAGCCAGGCGGCCACAATGGGCTTGCGCCCGAAATGGCCCATGTCGGCATACAGGGCCTCGGCCCCGGTCACCGTCAGGAAGACCGACCCCAGAACGAACAGGCCCGCCGTGCCGTGGTGGGCGAGGAAGCCGACCGCGTGAACGGGGTTGAAGGCCGCCAGCACGCCGGGCTGGTGGACGATGTGGCTGAGGCCCAGCACGGCCAGAACGGCGAACCAGACGACGCAGATCGGGCCGAACCAGGCGGCCACCTTCGCCGTGCCGCGCGACTGGACCGCGAACAGGGCGATCAGGATCACGCCGGACAGGATCAGCACGGTGGCGGGGCTGATGGCGCCGCCGACGCCGGGCACGGATTTGAGCCCTTCCACCGCCGACAGCACCGAGATGGCCGGGGTGATGATGGCGTCGCCGTAGAACAGGGCGGCGCCGGTGACGCCCAGGGCGAAGATCAGCGCCGTGCGCCGGCCGACCGCCCTCTGGGCCAGGGCCATCAGGGACAGAACCCCGCCCTCGCCCTGGTTGCTCAGCCGGGTGAGGAAGATGACGTATTTGACTGTGACCACGAGGATCAGGGCCCAGAGGGCCAGGGAGCAGACTCCCAGGGCGGCCGAGGCCGTCACACCATCCCGGGACGCCTGTCCCAAGGCTTCACGAAAGGCGTACAGCGGGCTTGTGCCGATGTCGCCGTAAACCACGCCAATGGACCCGAGGGCCAGCGGCCAGAATCGCGCGTGCGCGCCGGAGGGCGCGGACGTGGAGGATTTTTGGCTGAGGTCGGAAGGGGCCGATGAGGGCGTGGCGAACGCAGGTTCGCCGGTCATCGATTTCCAGTTCTCCAGGCGGTTTCCGGGAAAGTCCGGTTCGTCGCCGCGCGGGGGTCTACGCCCGATGCTGCAGTGCAGCAAGAGAGATTTTGAGGGGCTGTAACCGGCTGTGATCTCAGTCCGGGAAGGCGATCAGCAGGCGGTCGAGCGCCGCCTCGATGCGGGTCCAGCCGGCGTCGTCGAGGGCCACGCCGCCGACGCCGGGGCGGGCGTCCGCTGACAGGGCCAGATGCTGGACGGCGGCGAGCAGCACCGCATTCAGGGCGGCGGGATCGCCTTCGGGCGGGACGCGCAGGCGGGGGCGGCGCTCGCGCATCCAGGTCTGGAGCAGGGCGGCGCGGTCATCCTCGATGCGGTTTAGCAGCGGCGAGGACTCCACCAGGGCCCAGGCCATCAGGCGCAGGGTCAGGGGACTGGCGCGGAGCGCGGCGACCCAGGCCGAGAGGCTGAGCCGGGCGAAGGCGCGCAGGGATTCGGTTTCGGCGGCGGGCGTGGCGTTCAGGCTGGCCACGAGGCCGGAATGGGCGCGGGCGGCGATGCGGGTGACGACCCCGTCGGCGCCCTCGAAATAGCGATAGACCAGCTTGCGGTCACAGCCCGCCTCGGCGGCCAGGGTCTGGACGTTCAGGCCCGGAAAGCCGTCGCGCAGCAGGATGCGCTCGCCGGCCTCGACGATGGCGGCTTCGGTGGCGCTGCGGTCGCGCAATCTGATCGGCGATTCGGCCATGGGGGGGAGCATCGCGCGGGTGCTCGATTCGAGGCAAGCGCGGGGGGATGGGGTGTCGGGTGTGGGGTGTCGGGTCCGGGGAGTGCCTGGGCGCCGGGGAGGGTGAGGCTGCCGATACCCGACACCCCACGCCCCACACCCTTCGTGGGGCGCGAGTCGGAGGTCGACGGAGCTATATGCCGGATAAGGTGCGGCCCCGGTCTGCGTCGGGGGGCGTGGCAGGGACCGGGGCCGCTTTAGTGGACTCTGTCGAGCGCGCATCGCCGCAAGGTCCGATGCGATAACAGCGGATGGTCAGTTCGGTTCCGGACATAGCGACATTTTTCTTCATGGCCTTCGCCGCCGTCCTCCGGGCGGGCTAGAGAAGACAAAACATCAGGGAGCCCCGACCATGCATCTCGCCCGCTTTCCCCGTGTCCGACTGGCCCATCTGCCGACGCCGCTGGAGCCGCTGCCCCGGCTGAGCGAGGCGCTGGGGGTGGAGCTCTGGATCAAGCGGGACGACTGCACCGGGCTGGCGGGCGGGGGCAACAAGACCCGCAAGCTGGAGTTCCTGCTGGGGCAGGCGTTCGAGGAGGACGCCGATACGCTGGTGACCCAGGGGGCGGTGCAGTCGAACCATGTGCGCCAGACCGCCGCCGCCGCCGCCGCCCACGGGCTGAAGTGCGAGATCATCCTGGAGGAGCGGACCGGCTCGACCGCCGCCGACTATCTCGACAACGGCAATGTGCTTCTGGACCGGCTGTTCGGAGCGGGCATCCGGCGCGTGCCGGGCGGGACGGACATGGCCGCCGAGCTGGAGAAGACGGCGGCCGAGGTGAAGGCGCGGGGCGGTCGGCCCTATGTGATCCCGGGCGGCGGCTCGAACGCCGTGGGGGCGCTGGGCTATGTCGACTGCGCGCGCGAGATCGTGGTCGGGGCGGATGATCTGGACATGCGGATCGACCGGATCGTCACGGCCACGGGCAGCGCCGGGACCCATGCAGGGCTGGTGGCCGGGCTGGCGGTGATGGGGGCGGACATTCCGGTGCTGGGCATCGGGGTGCGGGCGCCCAAGGCGAAGCAGGAGGAGAATGTCCTCAAGCTGGCCCGCGAGACGGCGGCCCTGCTGGGGCGGCCGGATGCGGTGACGCCGGAGATGGTGGTGGCCGACTGTGATTACGTCGGCGAGGGCTATGGTCTGGTCGATGCGGCGGTGATCGAGGCCCTGACGCTGGCGGCGCGGACCGACGGGATCGTGCTGGACCCGGTCTATACCGGCAAGGCGATGAAGGGCTTGATCGCCCTGGCCAAGGCGGGCCGGTTCGAGGGGGAGACGGTGGTGTTTCTCCACACCGGCGGAGCGCAGGGGCTGTTCGGGTATGAGAGCGAGATCGGGGGTTCGCTTTGAAGCGTGCGGTGGGCGTGATGATCGGGCTGGCGCTGGTTCTGGCGACACCGGCGATGGCCCTCGGGCAGGAAACGGCGTCCCCGCCGCACGCGATCCCGCCGCCGCCGCCACCGATCCAGCCGCCCTCGTTGTCGTCCGCCCTGGAGCCGGGCGAGGGACGGGTGGTGCTGAACTGCGGGGTGCAGCAGGACGGCAGCGTCACGGACTGCCGGGTCGAGTCGGAGGAACCGGCGGGGCAGGGGTTTGGCCCCGCGGCGCTGCGGGTGGCGGCTCAAACACGGCTGTCTGAAGAGCAGGCCCGGAGAGCCGGGATCGGGGCCCGGGTCCGCTGGACCACGCGCTTCCGGCTGGACGATTGAGGGACGTGAGGTGACCCAGACCCTCGGTATTCTCGGCGGCATGGGGCCTGTCGCGACGACGGCCTTCATGGCGCGGGTGCAGGCGCTGACGCCGGCGAAGCGGGATGAGGATCACATCCGGATGCTGGTGGACCTGAACCCGCATGTGCCGAACCGGCATACGGCGCCCGAGGCGGCGGGGAAGACGCTGGGCGAGATGGCGGCGCGGCTGCGCGAGGCCGGGGCCGAGGTGCTGGCCATGCCGTGCAACACCGCGCACAGCCACGCCGGGGCGATCCGCGCGGCGGGGCTTCCGTTTATCGACATGATCGCGGCGACGGTGGAGGCGGTCGCCAAGACCGGCGTCACGCGGGTCGGGGTGCTGGCCACGCCGGGCGGGGAGGCGCTGTATGCGGAGGCGCTGGCCAGGGCGGGGCTGGAGATGGTGCGGCTGGAGGGCGCGGATCGCGAGGCCTTCATGACCGCCGTGTTCGCGGTCAAGGGCGGCGACGACGGCGCGGGACCGCGCGGCGAGATGCGACGGCTGGCGGAGACGCTGGTTCAGGCGGGCGCCGGGGCGGTGATCGCCGGGTGCACCGAGGTTCCGCTGCTGCTGCGGGCGGAGGAAGTGTCCGCGCCGCTGGTGGACTCGGCGGAGGTGCTGGCGGCGGTCTGTGTGGAGATGTGCCGCTGAGGCTCAGGCGGCGCCGGGCTTCCACCAGTGTTCGATGACGCCGTCGAACCGACGGCCGTCGGCGGAGGTCATGGCGCTGTGCATGACCAGCGGGCGGCCGCCGTCGGTCGGGATGACGCGCAGTTCCTTGCTCCGGTGGTCGAGCTGGACCTCGGCGACATCCGCCCAGCGCAGGGTGCGGCTGTGGCCGCCACGGCTGTAGGTCAGGGCCTCGCGGGTGACGCGCAGGGTCGGCGAACCGGGAAAACGCAGGCGGAAGGTCAGGCCGAAGCCGGCGGCGGCGAAGATGCTTGCGGCGCCGACCAGGAAGGGCGAGACGCCGTCCGGATGGGTTGCCGCGCGGACCGCGATCAGGACCAGGACGAGGCCGAAGGCGCAGAGGGGGAAGAGCTCCTTGCGCGTCGGCGGGGCCGGGCGGAATTCCATGTCCATCTGAACCATGCCGGTCGCGGCCTCCCGAAGCTTGGCCGCAAGGTGAAGCGGCGCGCGAAGGTCCGCAAGCGGGAGAAGGGCTTGCCCCCGCCCGCGACCCGGCCCACACCGGTGCAGTGACGAAACAAGCGCTGATTATCGACTGCGACCCCGGCGTGGATGACGCCGTGGCGCTGATGCTGGCCTTCGGGGCCGAGGAATTTGAGCTGCTGGCCGTGACCACGGTGGGCGGCAATGTGCCGGTCGAGAAGACGGCGCGGAACGCGCGGATGCTGAGGCAGGTCGCGGGGCTGCAGAAGCCCGGCCGCGACGATGCGCCGGTGTTCATGGGCGCGGAGCAGCCGCTGGTGCGGGTGCTGGGCACCGCGACGGATTTCCATGGGCCGGAAGGGACGGGCGATCTGGCGCCGTTCGAACCCGACCTTCCGTGCGCGGACGGGCATGCGGCGGACGCCATTGTCGATCTGGTGATGAGCCGGCCGGCGAAGTCGGTGGCGATGGCGGTGCTGGGGCCGATGACCAATCTGGCGCTGGCGATCCGCAAGGCGCCGGCGCTGGCCGAGCGGCTGGGGCCGGTGGCGGTCATGGGCGGGGCGCGCGGCGAGGGCGGCAACATCACCGCCTCGGCCGAGTTCAACATCTGGGCCGACCCGGAAGCGGCGGCGGAGGTGCTGGCGACCGGCGCGGACGTCGTGCTGTTCGGGCTGGACGCGACCCATCAGGTGCGGGCGACGGAAGAGCGGATCGCCGCGATCGAGGCCGTGGGCACGCCGATGGCGGACACGGCGGCGGCCATGCTGCGCTTCTCCCAACGGGTGGAGCGGACGATCGTGGGCTGGGACGCCTCGCCCCTGCACGATCCGTGTCCGGTGGCCTGGCTGCTGAAGCCGGAGCTGTTCGAACTGAAGGCCTGCCGGGTGCGGGTGGAGACGCAGAGCGACCTGGCGCGCGGCCACACGGCGGTGGAGTTCCGCGAGGCGGTGGCGGGCGAACCGCTGAAGCATCGCTGGGCGGTGAAGGCGGACGCGGACGGGGTGTTTGATCTGATCAGGGAGAAGGTGTCGTGAGGATCACGGTCGTCGGGTCGATCAATCTGGATTTCGTGGCCACGGCGCCGAAGCTGCCGCGGGCGGGCGAGACCGTGACCGGGGCGGTGCTGGCGCGGCATCCGGGCGGCAAGGGCGCGAACATGGCGCTGGCGGCGCAGCGGCTGGGCGCCGGGGTGGTGCTCGTCGGCCGCGTGGGACGGGACGCCATGGCCGAGGAGGCCCTGGCCCTGCTGGTGGCCGACGACGTGGATACGGGGACGGTGATCGCCGACGCCGAGGCCCCGACCGGGGTGGCCCTGATCGCGGTCGATCCCGACGGGGAGAACCAGATCGTGGTCGCCGCCGGCGCCAATCACCGGGTCACGCCGGAACAGCTGCCGGCCCGGATCGAGGGGCCGCTGCTGCTGCAGCTGGAGCTGCCGGTCGAGACGGTCGAGGCGGCGGTCGGGCGGGCGACGGACTTCGTCTGCGTGAACCTGGCCCCGGCCCAGCCGGTGTCGGACCAGCTGTTGCGGCGGGCCGATCTGATCGTGGTCAACGAGACCGAGGCGGCCTTCTACGGCGACGGCCTGCATCACGGCGGCGGCCGGGTGGTGGTCACCCGGGGCGCGAAGGGCGCGACCCTGTATCAACGCGGGGTCGAGACGGCCTGGGCCACGCCGCCGAAGGTGCGGGCGGTGGACGCGACCGGGGCGGGCGACTGCTTCGTCAGCGCGATCTGCGTCGCCCTGCTGGAGGGGATGGACCCATCGGACGCCCTGACCTTCGCCTGCGCGGCAGGGGCGATCGCGGCGACGCGGCCGGGGGCCCAGCCGTCGTTCCCGACCCGCGAGGAGGTCGAGGCGATCCTGTCGGATCAGGCCGCCTCGGACTGACCGCCGCCGTGCAGGGCGGTGACCTTGCGATAGCATTCGCAGGCGCTGGCCTCGAGCGCCGGGCGGCTGATGACCCGGACCTTGCCGCGGGCGTAGGCGACGGCGCCGTTGGCCTGCAGCATCCGGGCGGCCTCGTTCACCGTGGTGCGCTGGGAGCCCAGCATGGCGGCCATGTATTCCTGGGTCAGTTGCATGACGTCGCTGTCCGACCGGTCGTGGCAGCGCAGCAGCCATTTGGCCAGGCGGCGCTCGGCCGGGTGCAGGGCGTGGCAGGCGGCGGTCTGCTCCAGCTCGCGCTGCACCCCGGCGTGATAGAGGGCCAGCAGCCGGCGCAGGCCGGGGCGGTCGTCGGCGAGGGCGCGGACGCGCCCGGCGTCGACCTTCAGCGCCTCGCCCGTGACCTGGATGGTCTGGCGGGAGGCGGAGCGCATGGGGATGACGGTCGCCTCGATCCCGGCCACGCCCTCGCGCCCGACCATGAAGGCCTCGACCGAGCGGCCGTCGGCCATCTCGTTGACGGTCGAGATGATGCCCGACAGGGGGAAGTGGACGGCGTGGATCATTTGGCCCGGCTGGATGAGGTCATCGCCCAGGATCAGGGGCACGCGTATGGCGGTGGCCAGCAGGGCCTCGCGGTCGGCGGCGGAAAGCTGGTCCAGCAACAGATTGGTCGGCGTGTTCATCGGTCCCTCGACACAGTGGTCAAGCGATCAAGCCTGACCGTATGTCATGGCAACGGTGAAGGGGCCGCGCCGGTTCCGGCTCAGGCGACGGGACGCCGGGGGCGGAAGGCGTCCGCGGCGCGGTAGCACTCGCAGGCGGCCCGCTCGAGCGCGGCGCGGTCCAGGACGGTGATCCGCCCGCGCGAATAGGTGATGGCCCCGGACTTCTGCAGGCTCTGGGCGGCCTCGTTCACCGTGGTGCGCTGGGAGCCGAGCATGGAGGCCATGTACTCCTGCGTCAGGTTGAAGGCGGCGCCGTCGACCCGGTCGTGGCAGCGCAGCAGCCATTTGGCCAGACGCTGCTCGGCCCGGTGCAGGGCGTTGCAGGCGGCGGACTGCTCCAGCTCGGCCTGCAGGGCGGCGATATAGGCGGCCAGAACCGCTCGGATCGCCGGTCGGGACGCGGCCAGGGCGCGCAGGCGGGCGGCCTCGATCCGGCGGGCGCCGCCCGCCATCTGGGCGACATTGCGGGTGGTGGCGATCTGCGGGGTGGCGGCGGCCGTCGCGCCGGCGACGCCCTCGAAGCCGACCATGACCGTCTCCACCGTCCGCCCGTCCTGCAGCACCGCCACGGCCGAGACCACGCCGTGCTCGATGAAGTAGACATGATCCACCGGATCGCCGGGCTCGTGGAAGATCTGGCCCTGGGCGAACTCGACGGGGAAGGCCAGGGCCAGCACGGCCTCGCGGTCCGCCTCGTCCAGCGCCTCGATCAGTCGGTTCCCCGGCGAAATTCCGTTCATATCCAGCGGATAAGACGATCCGCGGCCCGCCGTCTGTCGGAAGTCGACTTAAGCGTGACTTTGGATTTCCGCCCCGCCGGGCGGCCCGGCGACGGACTCCCGGGGCCGTCGCGTGGAAGGGAGGGGGCGGGCAAGATTACGAACTTGCAATCCACCCCCCGGGTCGCCGCTGTTAGGCTGCCGGTTGTTCAGTTCTGTCCTTGGGGGACCTCATGATGATCCGCACCGCCGCCCTGCTGGGCGCCTCGCTGCTTGCGCTGACCGCACCGGCCTTCCCGGCTCTCGCGCAGGACGCCGCGACCATCGCCGTCCCGCCGCTGCAGTACAGCCACCGGACCCTGGGCAACGGGCTGAACGTCTATTCGATGCCCGATCCGAGCGCCGGAACGGTGACCGTCACCGTCTGGTACAACGTCGGCGGCAAGGATGATCCGGAAGGCCGCAGCGGCTTCGCCCACCTGTTCGAGCACATCCTGAGCCGCAAGACGGTCAACCTGCCCTACGGCCAGATCTCGACCCTGGTCGAGAACGCCGGCGGCACCCGCAACGCGTCGACCGGGCAGGACTTCACCAACTACTACGAGACGGTGCCGCCCCAGTATCTGGAGACCATGCTGTGGACCCACGCCGAGCGGATGGCGCGGCCGGTGGTCGATCAGGCGGTGTTCGACGCCGAACGGTCGATCGTGCAGGAGGAGCTGCGCCAGCGGGTCTATGCGCCGCCTTACGGCCGACTGCAGCGCTTCGTCATCGGCGACAACAGCTTCGACAACAGCATCTACCGCCGCAGTGTGATCGGCTCGATCGAGGAGCTGAACTCGGCGACCATCGACGACGCCCGCGCCTTCCATGAGGCCTATTACCGCCCGGCCACGGCGACCATCATCGTGTCGGGCAATTTCGATCAGGCCCAGCTGGATGGCTGGGTGGACCAGTATTTCGCCGACATCCCGAACCCGGACCGTCCGGTGCCGGTGTTCGAGCGCCCGGCGCCGACCCGTCGGACCGAGCCGCGGTTGGTCGAGGCCTATGCCCCGAACGTGCCGCTGCCGGCCATCGCGGCCATCTATCCGGGCGTGGCGGCGAACCATCCGGACGCGGCGGCGCTGGACGTGCTGGCCGGGATCATGTCGCGGGGCGAGAGCTCGCGCCTGTACCAGTCGCTGGTCTACGGCAGCCAGCTGGCCTCCGGCGCCTTCCTGAGCGCGGGCTCGATGGAAGAGGCCGGGACCGTCACCGTCAATGTGACCCTGGCCCAGGGCAAGTCGATCGTCGACGCCGAGACGGCGCTGGACTTCGAGCTGGAGCGCATCCGCAACGAGCCCGTCACGGCCGCCGAACTGGCCGAGGCCAAGATGGAGATCGTGGCCTCGGAGCTGCGCCAGCGTGAGACAGCCTCGGGCCGGGCCTTCATCCTGGGGCAGGCGCTGGTGTCGGAGAACGATCCGGCGGCGCCGGACGCCCATCTGGCGGCGGTGCAGGCGGTGACGGCGGCGGACGTGCAACGCGTCGCCCGCACCTATCTGAATGAGCAGGCCCGCGTGTCCATCCGCTATCAGGACGAAAGCCGCCGTCCGGCCGGGGTGGCCGAGGACAGCTGGAAGAACCCGGCGCCGATGCCGACCTTCGTCAGCGTGCCGCCGGCCATCCTGCCGCCGAACGAACTGCTGCCCGAGGGCGAGCGCATGGCCCCGCCCGCGCCGGGCGCGGCCCGCGCCGCCGTGGCGCCGGCGGTGGTCGAGCGCACCCTGTCGAACGGGCTGCGCGTGATCGTGGCCCGCTCCACCGACCTGCCGATCATGAGCGCCCAGCTGATCATCGGCGGCGGCGCGGCGGCGGATCCGGCGGACCGTCCCGGTCTGGCCTCGATGACCGCCGACCTGGCCAGCGCCGGCGCCGGCGACCGGACCGCGCCGGAAATCGCCCGCACCCTCGAGGCGCTGGGCGGCAATATCGGCGGCGGCGCCGATGCGGACGCGACGGGTCTGTCGCTGTCGGCGCCGATCGCGTCGGCCGATGCGGCGGGGGCGGTGTTCGCCGACGTCGTCCTGCGTCCGACCTTCGCCGAGGATGAGGTGGCCCGCACCCGGACCCGCCGCGCCAACGCCCTGGCGGTGAACCTGCGTCAGCCCGGCCCGGTGGCCTCGATGGTGCTGAACCGTCTGGCCTTCGGCGGCGCGCCCTACGGTTCGCCCAACTCGGGCACCCCGGCTTCGATCCGCGCCATCACCCGCGATGAGATCGTCGCCTTCCATGACCGCTGGTGGCGGCCGGACAACGCCGCCCTGATCATCACGGGCGGGATGGAGCCGGAGGCGGCCTTCGCCTTCGCCGAGCGGACCCTGGGCGAGTGGAGCCGTCCCGCGACGGCCGCGCCGACGGTCGGCGATCGCGCCGGCGCCGTGCCCGCGCCGCGCGTGGTGGTGGTCGACCTGCCGGGCGCCGGTCAGGCGGCGGTGTCGGCCGCCGTGCGCGGTCCGCGCCGCGGCGACGACGGCTACTACCCGCTGCTGGTGGTCAACAGCATCATGGGCCAGGGCCAGAACGGCCACCTGTTCCAGGAAATCCGCGCCAAGCGGGGCCTGAGCTACGGCGCCTATTCGACGCTGGCGGCCCGGCTGGACGGGGGCGTGCTGAGCGCCACCACCCAGACCAAGAACGAGAGCGCCGCCGAGGTCGTCGACCTGATGCTGCACGAGTTCGATCGCCTGCGGACCGAGGCGGTGACCGAGCAGGCGGTCACCGACCGGGAGGCCTTCATCACCGGCGGGTGGTCGCGCAGCCTGGAAACCACGGGCGGTCTGGGCGGGACCCTGGCCAGCGCGGTCACCAACGGCCTGCCGCTGGGCGAGATCGAGACCTACGCCGGCAAGGTCGAGGCCACGACGCCGGAGGGCGTGATGGCGGCGGCCCAGGGCGTGAGCGCGGAGCAGGCCTATGTCGTGGTGGTCGGCCAGGCCTCGATGTTCATCGACGCCCTGCGCGCGGCGCACCCGGACGTGGTGGTGATCCCGGCGGCGGAGCTGGATCTGGACAGTCCGACGCTGGGCCTCTGAAGAGGCAGGAATTAGGGCTTAGGGGGCTGCGCCTTGGCTTCCAATTCCTAAGCCCTACGCCCTAATCCCTCACTTCGCGCGGAACGCCGCGATGGCGTCGACGGTCTTGCGGACCTGCGCCTCGATGCCGGCCCAGTCGCCGGATTTCACGGCGGCGTCGGTGATGAGTTTGGAGCCCATGCCCGCGGCGACGATGCCGCTGCCGAACCATTTGGCGATGGAGGCCTCGTCCGGGTCGACGCCGCCGGTCGGCATGATCTTGGTCCAGGGCATGGGGCCCAGCACCGCCTTGACGAAGTCGGCGCCGCCGACGCTGGCGCCCGGGAACAGCTTGACGATCTCGCAGCCCAGCTCGTGCGCCTGACCGATCTCGGTGACCGAGCCGCAGCCGGGGAAGTAGGCGGTCATGCGACGGTTGCAGACCTTGGCCACGTCTTCCACGAGGCAGGGGCTGACGATGAAGCGGGCGCCGCGGTTCAGGAACATGGCGGCGGTCGGGGCGTCGATCACCGAGCCGATGCCCAGGATGATGTCCGGATCGGTCTTCTGCAGCTCACGCGCCAGTTCGCCGAACAGGTCGACGGCGAAGTCGCCCCGGTTGGTGAACTCGATGGCCTTGGCCCCGCCGCGCGAACAGGCGCGGATCACGTTCAGGCAGACCTCCGGGTCCGCATGATAAAAGACGGGGGCGACGCCCTGCGCCTCGAGGGCGTTGAGAACGGTCAGGCGGTCGTGGCGCATTTCAATCTCCGCTCCGGCTGTCACCGGTGTCGGGGTCCTGTTTATCCCGGTCAGCGCGCGAAGCGAAAGGACCGGGGCGCGGAACTTATTGTTTCGCCAGTTCGACGATCCGCCTCACCATGGCGCTGTCCGGGTCGAGCAGCGGGCCCAGGACGGTGAAGTGGTTGAGGCCTTCCAGCGCTTCGTAGCGGGTCTCGACGCCGTTATTGGCCCAGTGGTCGGCCATCATCTTCGACTGGCGCAGGAACTCGGGGCTTTCGTCGCCGCCGACGAGGCAGTCCAGCACCGTGCCGCCGGGCGTGGAGCCGTTGGGGATGGGCCAGAAGATGGGGGACAGGGCGGCGGCCTCGTTGGCGTCGAGGTCCAGGGCCGCGTTGATCGAGGTGCCGATCAGGGGGCGCAGGTCGAAGACGCCGCTGATGGCGACGGCGGCGGAGGCGCGGGCCTCGGAGAGCATGCAGGCCGACATGTGGCCGCCGGCGGAGTGGCCGAAGACGACCGGGCGCTTGCCGCCGTTGCGGGCGCGGATCAGGTCCACCGCCGCGCGCACCTGCTTGAGGATGGTCCCGAGGCGGACGGTCGGGGCCAGATCATAGGAGGGGACGGCCAGACTGACGCCGTGGTGGAGCAGGGCGGGGGCCAGGCCGCTGAACCAGTCCTTGTCCAGCGCCTGCCAGTAGCCGCCGTGCAGGAAGACGACGATCGGCGCGTCCGGTCCGGCGGAGAACAGGTCCATCACCTCGCGCGGACCGGGGCCGTAGGCGATGACTTCGGGCGGATGGGCGGCGCGCGCGGCCTCGGCCGTCGCCTTCCACTGCCCCATGGCCTGCATATGGTCGGGGACGCGGGCGCGGTTGTTGTACTCCGCTTCCAGATCGATCTCGGCCTTACCCGTCACGTCATCATCCGCTAGACAGCCTCCGAACGCCGGAGGAACCGCCGCCATGATGACCGCCATCTTCGTCTTCATCAAATGCGAGCTGGGCCATGCCAATGACGTGGCGGCCGACATCGTGGACAATGTGGAATACGTCTCGGAGGTCTATTCGACCTCGGGCCAGTACGACCTGCTGGCCAAGTTCTCGCTGCCGAAGGACCTCGATATCGGGACCTTCGTGACCAAGTCGGTGCAGACCCGCCCGAACATCCGCGACAGCTTCACGGTAATTACCTTCTCGCCCTTCCTGCCGACCAAGGGTTAGGGTCGCGGTCAACAACCGGGAGGTGTTGGCCATGAAGCGTGTCGCCCTAGGTGTGATCGCCGTCGGCATGGTGGGCTGCGCGTCCCCGTTTAGCGGGCCCGGCCCGGTCTTCCCGGTCAGCGCAGAGGACCGGGCAGGGACGGATTCCTTCCCGCAGGCTCTGCGCGAGACCACCCTGAGGTGTGGGGTGTTCGGGGTGGGCGGCGGCCAGCGGGAGATGAGCCGCGTGACCGACTGGTACGGTGGACATCTGCGCGCGGCGGGCGAGACGCCGCTGTTCCGGAGCACGGGGTCGAGCCTGCGCTTCACCTGGCTGAGAAGCTTCGATGCGCCGGTGGTGATCCGTCTGGAGACGGGCGCCGACGGGGCGGTGACGATGACGGCGACCGAACTGTCCGGGCGCGGCGGCTATGAGCCGGGGAGCGTGGCGCGGCGCATCGAGCGTCGCCTGACGGCCGGCGAGGTCACGGCTTTGGCGCGGATGATGGCGCAGAGCGGGGTCCTGAAACAGACGGCCGCGACCTGCGACATCGGTCTGGACGGCGCCGGGTGGGCCGTCGAGTCCGCCGGGGCGGACGGCTATCGCTTCATCGAGCGGCAATCGCCCGCGGACGGGCCGGTGCGCACCTTCGGCCTGCACCTGATCGGGTTGACCGGCTGGACGTATGACAGGGTTTACTGAGGCGCGCTGACGCGTCGGTTTCTCGCGCGGGGTCCGGGCGCGGGCTTGCCCTCTTCCTCCGCCGCCTCGGCCTCGTCGTCGTCGCCGACCTTTTCCTCGACGGTGGCGGAGAGGCGCTGGAAGACGCCGAGGCCGACGAGGACCAGTACCGAGACGCCGATCAGGGCGACCGGGTAGAGCATGTGCTCGACGTTTTCGCGGGCGGTCTTGAAGACCAGCACCAGGCCCTCGAGGAAGAGGGCGATCAGGATGGTGGAGAGGAATTTGGTCAGGCTGCGCCGGGCCTCGGCGGCGCTGCGCTTCTCGGCGTCGCGGCGGACCTCTTCCTCGAACAGGTATTTGGCCACGTCGAACACGGCGATGGCGACGATCAGATAGCCGAGGATGTTCAGGATGGCGTCGGCGGCGGCGTCTCCGCCCGACAGGACAGGGCCGACGGCCTCGGTCAGGCCGACGATGACGAGGCCCAGGGCGAGGACCAGCAGCAGCAGGCTGGCGAAGGCGAAGACGGCGCGGGTGATCAGGGTCATGGGCGCCTAACGCGGTCCCGCCACAGAGCGTTGCCGTCGTGGCCTTCTCCCCGTCCGCGATGAGGCGAAAAGACCGTAGTCAAACGAGACTTATCGCTGCTAACCTTCGTCCAAGAGTTCCGGCAAACGGACAACGAGGGTTGGAAAATGGCTGATCTGGACGCCTTCCGCGCCGAGGTGCGCGCGTGGCTGGAAGAGAACTGTCCGCAGGAGGTGCGCGGGCCGCTGGACAATGAGGAAGACCGGGTCTGGGGCGGGCGCAACCCGACCTTCAAGACCCCGGCCCACAAGCTCTGGATGGAGCGGATGGGCGCCAAGGGCTGGACCGCGCCGGAGTGGCCGAAGGAATACGGCGGCGGCGGACTGAGCCGCGAGGAGGCCAAGGTCCTGCACTCGGAGCTGCGCCGGATCGACGCCCAGATGGCGCTGTCGAGCTTCGGCATCTGGATGCTGGGGCCGGCGCTGCTGCAGTTCGGCACCGAGGAACAGAAGAAGCGCTTCCTGCCGGAGATCGTGCGCGGCGAAATCCGCTGGTGCCAGGGCTATTCGGAGCCGGGCGCGGGGTCCGATCTGGCGAACGTGCAGACCAAGGCGGAAGACAAGGGCGACCACTGGATCGTCAACGGCCAGAAGATCTGGACCTCCTACGCGGACAAGGCCGACTGGATCTTCTGCCTGGTGCGGACCGATCCGACGGCGCCCAAGCATCTGGGCATCTCCTTCGTGCTGTTCGACATGGCCTCGCCCGGCGTGACGACCAGGCCGATCACCCTGATCAGCGGCAAGAGCCCGTTCTGCGAGACTTTCTTCGACGACGTGCGCGTCGAGAAGGAGAACCTGGTCGGGACGCTGAATCGCGGCTGGGACGTGGCCAAGGCGCTGCTGGCCCACGAGCGGACCATGATCGGCGCCATCGGCGACGCGGGCGGCGGACGCCCGCTGGGCCAGGTGGCGACGGACTCGATCGGCAGCGACGAAGAGGGCCGTCTGGACGACCTGATGCTGCGCGCCAGGGTGGCTGAACTGGAGGTCGACGCGGCCGCCTTCCGTCTGGCGATGGAGCGGGCGGGGGATCAGATGAAGGCGCGTCAGGCCCATCCGGCCATCGCCTCGATGCTGAAATACTACGGCTCGGAGCTGAACAAGCGCCGCCACGAACTGCTGATGGCGGCGGGCGGGGCCGAGGCGTTGGAGTGGGAAGGCGAGCGGTCACGCGAGGGCACGGTCGCCCGCGACTGGCTGCGCACCAAGGCCAACTCCATTGAAGGCGGCACCAGCGAGGTGCAGCTGAACATCATCGCCAAACACCTGCTGCAGCTGCCGGGAGCCTGACGTGCAGCCCGACATGTCATGGTGGCGCGCCGCGTCGCTGGTCGGCATCGTCGTCTGGTCGTTGGCGGGGTTCGTCCTGTCCCTCGGCTCTGCCCTCACCCTGGTCTGGGCCTGGTCGAGTTTCGTGACGAACCCGCTGTGGAGCCAGGTCCTGACATGGACCGTCGTTCTGGCTCCCGTGATCGGCGTGATCCTGACGGTCGGGCTCGGAAAGACCCTGCGGAAACACTCACTCACAGCGATCACGACCGCGCTCGTGATCCAGTTGATCGCCCTTTTCACCCCCATGCTGGTGACCTGAAATGCCCCTGATCCTGACCGAAGAGCAGACGATGCTGAAGGAAGCCGCGGACGGCTTCCTGAGCGAGAACGCGCCCATCGCCCACCTGCGCAAGCTGCGCGACAGCCGCGACGCCGACGGAGTGTCGCGCGCGCTGTGGAAGGCGTTCGGCGAGATGGGTTTCGCCGGGGTGATCATCCCGGAAGAGCACGGCGGATCGGCGCTGGGCGCGGTGGAAGCCGGCGTCGTGGCCGAGGCCCTGGGCCGGACCCTGACGCCGTCGCCCTTCATGGGGTCGGGCGTGCTGTCGGCCAAGGTGCTGGTGGACGGCGGCTCGGCCGAGCAGCAGGCGGCCTGGCTGCCGAAGATCGCGGCGGGCGAGGCGATCCTTTCGCTGGCCGTCGATGAGGGCGCCAAGCATGCGCCGTCGAAGATCGCCACCGTCGCCGAGCGCGCGGGCAACGGGTTCAGGATCAACGGGGCCAAGGGCTTCGTGCTGGACGGCCATGTCGCCGACGCCCTGATCGTGGCGGCCCTGACCGAGACCGGCCTGACGCTGTTCCTGGTCGATCCGAAGACGAAGGGTGTGGAGATCGAGCGCACGGTGATGGTCGACGCGCACAATGCGGCGCGGGTGACGCTGACCGACGTCGAGGTCGATGCGGACGCGGTGATCGGATCGGTGGATGAGGGCGAGGCCCTGCTGGAGGGGGCGCTGAACCTGGGCCGGGCCTGCGCGGCGGCGTCGCTGAACGGGGCGGGCGATCAGGCCTTCCAGACGACGATGGAATACCTGCGGACCCGCAAGCAGTTCGGCAAGCTGATCGGCGAGTTCCAGGCGCTGCAGCACCGGGCCGCCCACCTGTACAGCGAGATCGAGATCGCCCGCGCGGCGGTGATCGGCGCCCTGCAGGCGCTGGACGCCGGCAAGGAGAAGGCCCCGCTGGCGGTGTCCGTCGCCAAGGCGAAGGCCGGCCGCGTCGCCGAACTGGCGGTGCAGGAGGCGGTGCAGATGCACGGCGGCGTCGGCATGACCGACGAGTTCGACGTGGGCCTGTTCATGAAGCGGGTCCGGGTGCTGAACGAGCTGCTCGGGGATGCGGGCTTCCATCAGGAGAAGATGGCGCAGAGTCAGGGGTTCTGAGGTCCGTCCCGACAGGGGTAGCTTGACGTTGTTCCGAATTGCCTCCCATGGTTGCGTGGGGGCGATGGGCCATGGACGATCGCAAGACGGATCGGTTGACCTTGCGCGAGCGGGAAGCGCTTCGGCTGGTCAGCATCCACATGAGTTCCAAGGAGATCGCGCGCCGCCTGGGCATATCGCCCGGCACGGTCGATCGGCATCTGGCGAACGCCATGCAGAAGCTGGGCGTGTCCTCCCGACTGGCTGCGGTTCGCCTGCTGCTGGAGGATGCCGTGACCGCCCTTCCCGAGGCGTCTGCAGAAAATCCCCCTACACAATCTTCCGCCATGGCGACGGGCGGCGGAGGGGCGCAGTCTCCGCCTCGCTCGCCGGTCGTCAGCGGGCCGCGAAAGGGAGAGCCGTCATGGTTCGGCGATCAAAGCCTCGGAGCCGTGCTGCTTCGGTTCGTCGTGGATGCGGTGCTGGTCATCCTGTTCTTCGCCGTGCTGACCGCCGGGGCCTGGGCTGCGCACTGGATCATCCTGCAGGGTGAGGCGGCGCATATCGATCATGGGGTCGCCCTGATCCTGAAGACCGTCCACTACGCACTGGTCGTGATCGACGGGTCCGGCGTGGTGCTGGCGACGCTGCTTCTGACCTTCAGGTTCCTCAAGGCGCTCAAGGAGGTGCAATGAATTCGGACGAAAAACGGAACCGCCTGACCGTCGTTGCGGAGGCTCTGTGGGAGATTGTGCGGCAGGAGTTCTGGATTGTGCTGAAAGCCTATTTCGCACCGATCTTCGGGACGATCGCGGTGATCGGCCATCTCCGTGAAGTGATCCGGCTGACGGACCGGGGCGCGCTCTGATCGAGTTCGTGTGCCCAAGCCCCCTTCTATGGAGAGAGCGGGTCGGGGCAGCCTCTTGTTTCACAGAATTCTGCCCATGCTGCTCGCCACGCTTGCCGTCATCGCGCTTCAAGGCCCCAGGTGGTGGACGGTGTGATCGTCAGCCCACGCTGGGCGGCGACGGCGCCGGTCCTTGAGACCTCTTCGGCCAATACCGAGCCGCCCTCTCCAGATCGGCGAAGACGCCGATCTGTCCACTCCATTCGCTTGGGGGCGAATGGAGAGGTGAGCGCTCTCGCCGTTCTCCGCAAACTCGGTTGTCGGGCTGGCCCGCCGCCCGCCGCCCCTGCTAAACCTCCCGCAAGGGAGACCAGCACATGACGACGCGAGCCAACGCGCCTCAATATCTCAGCGGCTTCGGAAATCACTTCGCCACGGAGGCCGTCCCCGGTGCGCTGCCGGAGGGGCGGAATTCGCCGCAGCGGGCGCCGATGGGGCTGTATGCGGAGCAGCTGTCGGGGACGGCCTTCACCGCCCCGCGCACCGAGAACCGTCGCAGCTGGCTGTATCGCCTGCGGCCGTCGGCGCAGCACCCGGCCTACAAGCCCTTCCCGCAGAAGCGGGTGCGCTCGGGCCCCTTCCATGAGGCGCCGCCCAGCCCGAACCGGATGCGCTGGGACCCGCTGCCGATCCCGAGCGAGCCGACCGACTGGATCGAGGGGCTGGTCACCTATGGCGGGACCGGGGATGCGGAGGCGCTTTCGGGCGTCGGCATCCACCTGTACGCCGCCAACCGCTCGATGACCGACCGCGTCTTCTACTGCGCCGACGGCGAGTTGCTGATCGTGCCGCAGCAGGGGGAGCAGGCCTTCGTCACCGAGATGGGCCGCATCGATGCGAAGCCCGGCGAGATCGTGGTGATCCCGCGCGGGGTGCGGTTCCGCGTCGAGTGCGCCGGACCGATTCGCGGCTATGTGTGCGAGAACTACGGCGCGGCGTTCCGCCTGCCGGATCTGGGGCCGATCGGCTCGAACGGCCTGGCCAATCCGCGCGACTTCCAGACCCCGGCGGCGGCGTTCGAGGACGTCGACCGTCCGACCGAGTGCATCCAGAAATTCGGCGGGCGTCTGTACGTCACCACCTTCGATCACAGCCCGCTGGACGTGGTCGGCTGGCACGGCAACTACGCGCCGTACAAGTACGATACGGCCAGGTTCAACACGATCGGGACGGTCAGCTACGACCATCCGGATCCCTCGATCTTCACGGTGCTGACCAGCCCGTCGGATACGCCGGGGACGGCCAACTGCGACTTCGTCATCTTCCCGCCGCGCTGGATGGTGGCCGAGGACACCTTCCGTCCGCCGTGGTTCCACCGGAACATCATGAGCGAGTTCATGGGTCTGGTGACGGGCGAGTATGACGCCAAGGAGGGCGGCTTCGCCCCGGGCGGCGCGTCCCTGCACAACTGCATGAGCGGACACGGGCCGGATCAGGCGTCCTATGACAAGGCGGTCGCCGCGGACCTGAAGCCGGTGAAGATCGAGAACACCCTGGCCTTCATGTTCGAGACCCGTCTGCCGATCCGCACCACGGAATGGGCACAAACCTCGCCGACGATGCAGCTGGACTACGATGATGTCTGGACCGGGTTTGAAAAGGGACAAGTGAAATGAAGCGCGTGATGATCGCGATGGCCGCGGCCCTGTTCGCCGCCGCCTGTCAGCCGATGCCCGCGACGGACACGGCCTCGGCCGCGCCGGCGTTGCAGCCGACGCAGCTCAGCGCCGCCGGGACGACCGACGCGGCCCTGTGCGCGCGCGCGGGCGGCAAGATGCTGCCGCAGGGCCGGATGCAGTCGGTGCGCTGCGTGATCACCTATGCCGACGCGGGCCGCCGCTGCACGACCGGCTCGGACTGCCAGGGCGACTGCCGGGTCGAGGACGCCGCCGGCGCGCCGCATGCCGGGGCCGCCGCCGTCGGAACCTGCCAGCGCGATTCCAGCCGCTTCGGTTGCTACACGACCGTCGAGAACGGGAAGGCCGAGGCGACGCTCTGCGTCGACTGACGAGGGGGTGACGGGTGATTGGTGATTGGTGACTGGTGGCGAGCGGGATGTTCGCCCGACTGAGCTCATCGTCCCTTCCAGCCGTCACCAACCACCCATTATCAACACCCTCCCCAAGCAAAAGGCCCCGCCGCGAGAGCGACGGGGCCTTTCCTGTTCGTCCATGGACGGAACGGCTTAGTGAGCCGAGGCCGGCGGGGCGGTCATGTCGCCCGACGGGGTGGTGCTCGGGGTGTTCTCGGTGGTCATGCCGCCGTCGGCGTTGCCGGCCTGCTGCTCGATCCGGTCGGCTTCGGTGTTGAGGGCCTTCTCCTGGGCCTCGTTCGAGGTCGCGGCGGCCTGCGCCTCCAGGGCGTCGGCCTGTTGTTCGGCGGCCTTGTCGGCGGCGCTTTCGCCACAGGCGGCGAGACCGGCGAAGGCGACGACGGCGGTGGCGGCGATGATCAGTTTACGCATAGGAACAGTCCCTTTTTTCTCTTCCTGGGACCGAACCAACCTGCGGGATTCGAAAAGGTTCACGTCGATGTGAGGCGGGCGTGAACCTGATCGATGATCATTCGGCGGCGAAGGCGACCCGGGCCGCGCCCAGCAGGGCGGCGTGCTTGTGCAGGATCACATGGGTCGGAATGGCGGCCATGTAGTCCTTGAACCGGCCCTTGCGCTCGAAGCGTTCGCGGAAGGGGCTGGCCTGGAGGAAGGGCAGGATGCGCGGGGCGATGCCGCCGGCGATATAGACGCCGCCGCGCGAGCCGGTGGTCAGGGCGATGTCGCCGGCCACGGCGCCGAGGATGGCGCAGAAGCGGGCCAGGGTGGCGCCGCAATGGCTGTTGGGGTTCTCCAGCGCCTCGGAGGTGATTTGGGCCGGATCGTCGATGTGGGTCTCGCGGCCGTCGATCTCGGCCAGGGCGCGGTGCATGTTCAGCAGACCCGGCCCGCAGATCAGGCGCTCGATGGAGACGCGGTCGTAGCGGCGGCGCAGGATGCGCAGGATCTCGTCCTCGACGGGATCGCCGGGGGCGAAGCAGGCGTGGCCGCCCTCGGAGGGCATGGCCAGCTCCTTGCCGTGGGCGTCACGGACAAGGGCCGAGACGCCGAAGCCGGTGCCCGGCCCGAGCACGGCGATGGCGGCGTGCGGGTCGCCCGTCTCCGGCCCACCCAGCGAGGCCAGTTCGGCCTGCGGGACCACGGGGGCGCCCCAGGCCAAAGCCTCGAAATCGTTGATCAGGCGCACGGGTTTGAGGCCGAGCGTGCCCAGTTCGGTCTCCGACACGCGCCAGGGCGAGTTGGTCAGGTCGATCTCGCCGTCGGTGACGGGGCCGGCCACAGCGATGACGCCGCCGGTCGGCTTGACCTCGCAGCCGTCGATGAAGGCCTTCACGCCCTCAAGGAAGGTCGGATAGCGCTCGGCCGGGAAGCTCTCGTGGTGCTCGAGCACCGGCTTGCCGTTGACCATGTGGGCGATGGCGAAGCGGGCGTTGGTGCCGCCGACGTCGCCGACGAGCAGGGTGCGATCCCAGTTGATGGTCATGAACGCGTTCCTTGAGTCCCTTGGCCGCGCGGCGGCTTGTTCTTGCTTGTGTCAGGCGTCGACAGCGCGGTCGACGATGTTCGGATCGGGCGGGGTGTCCTCGCTGACGCGCGCGCCGGACGGGACGGCGAAGCAGACCGAGGCGCCTTCCTCGGCGGTCGAGACGACGTGGCGGAAGGCCCCGAACAGCTCGCGGCCATAGCCCCAGGCGCTGCCGGTGGCGTGGGCCTCGCTGCGGTGGGCGGCGGGGCGGGCGGTCAGGTCGGCGACGCCGACCGTGGACAACACGCCGGCCTCGGCGTCGAGGCGGATGATGTCGCCGTCCCGCACATGGGCCAGAGGCCCGCCCGCGAGGGCTTCGGGGCTGACGTGGATGGCCGCGGGGGTCTTGCCCGAGGCGCCGGACATGCGGCCGTCGGTGACGAAGGCGACCTTGTAGCCCTTGTCCTGCAGCACGCTGAGGGCGGGCGACAGGCTGTGCAACTCGGGCATGCCGTTGGCCCGGGGACCCTGGAAGCGCAGGACCACGACGACGTCGCGGTTCAGCTTGCCGTCCCTGAAGGCCTGCAGGGCGTCTTCCTGCGATTCGAAGACGGCGGCGGGCGCCTCGACGATCCGGTTCTCGGGTTTGACCGCCGAGACCTTGATGACCGCGCGGCCGAGGTCGCCCTTCACCAGACGCAGGCCGCCGTCCTTCTGGAACGGGTCGGAGGCGGGACGCAGGATGTCGGTGTCGAGGCTTTGCGCCACGCCGTCGCGCCAGACCAGTTCCCCGTCGACCATGGACGGCTCCTGGAAATAGGCGTCCAGACCCTTGCCCATGACGGTTTCGACGTCGGCGTGGATGTTGCCGGCCTCGGCCAGCTCGCGGGTGACGAAGGCGACGCCGCCGGCGGCCTGGAAGGCGTTCACATCGGCCGAGCCGTTCGGGTAGACGCGGGCCAGCAGCGGGGTCGCCGACGACAGCTGGTCCATGTCGGTCCAGTCGATCAGCACGCCCGCGGCGCGCGCCATGGCGACGAGGTGGATGGCGTGGTTGGTCGAGCCGCCGGTGGCCAGCAGGGCCACGATCATGTTGACGATCGACTTCTCGGAAATGACGTCGGCCATGCGCCCGCTGTTCGTGCGGGCCAGCTCGACCGAGCGTTTGGCGGCGGCGGCGGTCAGGGCGTCGCGCAGGCCGGTCTCCGGGTGGACGAAGGCGGTCGAGGGCAGGTGCAGCCCGGCGATCTCCATCATCATCTGGTTGGAGTTCGCGGTGCCGTAGAAGGTGCAGGTGCCGGGCGAGTGGTAGCTGCCGATCTCGCTTTCCAGCAGGGTCTGACGGTCGACCTGGTTCTGGGCGTAGAGGGCGCGGACGCGGGCCTTCTCGGCGTTCGGGATGCCCGAGGGCATGGGACCGGCCGGGGCGAAGATGACCGGCAGGTGGCCGAAGGCCAGGGCGCCGATGAACAGGCCCGGGACGATCTTGTCGCAGACGCCCAGCATCAGGGCGGCGTCGAAGGCGTCATGGGTCAGGGCGACGCCGGTCGACATGGCGATGACGTCGCGGCTGAACAGGGACAGCTCCATCCCCGGACGCCCCTGGGTGACGCCGTCGCACATGGCGGGCACGCCCCCCGCGACCTGGGCCGTGGCCCCGACCTCGCGCGTCGCGGCGCGGATGATGTCGGGGAAGCGCTCGAACGGCTGATGGGCCGAGAGCATGTCGTTGTAGGCGGTGACCACGCCGACGTTCGGCTGCTGGCCGCCCATGGCGGTGAGCTTGTCGGCGATCGTCTGGCCGGCGAAGGCGTGGGCCCAGTTGGCGCAGGACAGCTTGGCGCGCCCGGCGCCGCTGTCGCGGGCGGCGTCCATGCGGCGCAGATAGTCGGAGCGGGTGTCCCGGGAGCGCGCGACGATGCGGGCGGTGACCTCGGCGACGACGGGATGGAGCTTGGACATCAGGCGGCCTCCGTCCACAGGACTTCAAGCGGGACGTTCGCGGCGATCAGGGCGGCGATGGGCCGGGTGGCGGGATCGCCCGCGGCCTCGCGCTCGAACACCGCGCGCTTCTGCTTGCCGGTCAGGGCGAGGACCACGCAGCGGGCCTGCGCCAGATACGGCAGATTGATCGACAGCCGTTCAAGGCTGGGCGCCAGGCCGTCGCGGCCGTGGGGCACGCCCAGGACGGTCGGCGGCAGCGTCGGGGTGAGCAGGGTCTTCAGCGTCGGGCTTTCGGGGAACATGGAGCAGATGTGGCCATCCTCCCCCATGCCGAGAAGGACGGCGTCGAGACGGCCGCCGGCGGCGGCGAGGGTCCGGGCCGCGACGAGGGCGGCGCGGTCGACCGTCACCTCGGGCGTGTAGAGCGGGATGAAGCGGGCGGCGGCGGCCGGACCGGTCAGCAGGGTCCGCTTCATCAGGGCGGCGTTGGAGTCCGCCGAGCTCTCCGGCACATAGCGCTCGTCCACCAGGGTGACGGCGACCTTCGACCAGTCCATCGGGGTGGCGGCCATCTGGCGGTAGACGGGCGACGGGGTCGAGCCGCCCGCGCCGGCGAAGACGGCGGCGCCGGTCCCGGCGACGGCGGCGGACAGGGTTTCGGTCAGGCGCGCGGCGCAGGCTTCGGCCCAGCGCGCTCCGTCGGCAAGGATTTCGATCTCAGGCATCGCTGACGTTCCACTCGCGGCCGGTGCGGGCCATCAGCATGTCGGAGGCGTCGGGGCCCCAGGTCCCGGCGACATACTCCTGCGGCTTGACCTCGCCGTCAGCCCAGGCCTGGGAGACCTCGTCGACCCAGCGCCAGGCCTGCTCCGCTTCGTCGCGGCGGACGAAGAGGGTGGAATCGCCGTGCAGGGCGTCCAGCAGCAGGCGTTCGTAGGCGATGCGGCGGCGGGGCGGCTTGTCGCCCTTTCCACCGACGCCCCAGGACAGGCTCATCTTGATCGGCTGAAGCTGCATCCGCTGGTCGAGGCCGGGACGCTTGTTCATCACCGTCATCGAGATGTCTTCCTCGGGCTGGAGCTCGATGATCATGCGGTTGGCCTGCACATCGCCCCGGTCGTCGTGATCGAAAATGGAGTGCGGGACCGGCTTGAACTGGATGACGATCTCGGTGCGCTTCTCGGGCAGGCGTTTGCCGGTGCGCATGAAGAAGGGCACGCCGGCCCAGCGCCAGTTGTCGATGTCGGCGCGGATCGCGACGAAGGTCTCGGTGTCCGAGTCCTGGCCGCGCTCCTCGTCATAGCCCTTCGCCGGCTTGCCCTCGCTGGTTCCCGCGACGTACTGGCCGCGCACGGTGACGCGCTCGGCCTCCTCGTGGGTGATGGGGCGCAGCGAGCGGAGCACCTTGACCTTCTCGTTGCGGACCGAATCCGGATCGAGGTCGGACGGGGGCTCCATGGCGACCAGGCAGAGCAGCTGCAGCATGTGGTTCTGCAGCATGTCCCGCAGGGCGCCGTATTCGTCGTAGTAGGGCCAGCGGTCGCCGACCCCGACCGTTTCGCCGATGGTGATCTGGACGTGGTCGATCGACAGGTTGTTCCACAGCGGCTCGAACACGGTATTGCCGAAGCGCAGGGCGATCAGATTCTGGACCGTCTCCTTGCCGAGGTAGTGGTCGATGCGGAAGACCTGGTCCTCGCGGAAGGCGTGCCCGACGGCGTCGTCGATCTCGCGGAAGCTGGCGAGGTCGCGACCGACCGGCTTCTCCAGCACGACGCGGCAGTTCCGCTCGGCCAAGCCGGCGGCCTTCATGGCCGTGACGATGCGGGCGTAGAGGGAGGGGGAGACCGCCAGGAAGGAGGTGATCTCGCCGTCGCCGCAGAGCGCGCGCAACGGTTTCAGGCTGTCGGCGCTGGTGGCGTCGACGGGCAGGTAGTCGAGGCGGGCCTCCATCCGGGCCCAGGACGCCTCCGACCAGGCGTCGTCCGCCCGGGCCTTGCCCTCGACCGCCGCGCGGACCTTGCCGACATATTCGTCGCGGCTCTCGTCCGAGCGCGCGGCGCCGATGATCTTCAGATCATCCGCCAACAGACCCTCGTGGTCGAGGAAATAGAGCGAAGGCAGAAGCATCCGCATGGCGAGGTCGCCGCCGCCGCCGAACAGCACAAGGGCCGCCATTCGCGCTCCTTCAATCAGTGAACCCTTCAGGATGAAGGGTCTTTGGCCGCTTCCGCGCGCCGAGCCAACCGCCGGGCGTCGCGCTGAAACACCATGTGACGGTCAAGCTGAAAAAGCGAACGGGCGTCAGGGTCAATCCCCGACGCCCGCGAGCGGTTCCGAAGCTGTCGGGAAGGCCTACGGCACTTCGGTGATCAGCAGGGTGGCCGAGGCGTTGCCGCCCCCATAGGTGCCGACCCAGATGTCATAGACGCCCGAAGACGGCCGCGAGAAATAGACCTGGGCGTTGTTGCCGTCCCCGGAGTCGTCATCGCAGTACCATTCGCCGTCGGGGCCGTTGACGACCAGGGTGGTGTCCATGCCGGACTGGGTCTGGATGGCCAGCGGCAGGGAGCCGGCGGTGTAGGTGATCTGATAGTCGGGCGCCGTGGCGATGGAGCCGGCGCAGTCCGACGACACGACGGAGGCCTGCAGCAGGCCGCCGGCGGTGATGCTGACCCGATGGGGGTCGGGGGTGAAGCCGGAGTTCAGATAGATTTCGCCAAAGGTCGCGCGGGCGCTGGTGTCGGGATAGCCGCCACCGCCGCCGCCGCCGCCGTAGCCGTCGGTGTAGAGCTCGGAGATCGAGAGCGTGGCCGCCGCCGTGCCGCCCCCATACACGCCGACCCAGATGTCATAGGTTCCGGAGCGCGGGTTGTTGAAGGTGACCAGCGGATTGTTGCCGTTGGTGTCGTCATCGCAATACCAGCGGCCGTCGGGGCCGTTGACCACCAGGGTGGTGTCCGAGGACGCGGTCGCGCTGATGTAGAGCGGCAGTGAACCGGCCGAATAGGTCAGCTCATAGTCCGGCGCCCGGGCGATGGAGCCCGTGCAGGGCGAGCCGATGGTCGAGGCGTCGATGGTTCCACCGGCGGTCAGGCTGACCGAGTGGGGATCGGGGGTGAAGCCCGAGCTGAGACGCACCGAGCCGAACGTCGCCGGAGCGGACGTATCCTGGGCGTGGGCGGCGGGCGCCACCAGAAGCAGGGCCGCCGTCGCGGCGATAATGGACCGAACCAACATATTTCACTCCCCCATGAAGAGTCTGACCGAACGACGTTTGCATGCCGTCGTCCGTCGGACAAGACGAAGCGACATGCAGGAGACTCTTGGCGTTTCCCGGCTGATGGCACTACTTGCGAAACATGACAAAGGTTCTGATCCTCGGCGCCGGACATGCGGGCGGAACGGCGGCGGCCCTGCTGCGCCAGTACGGGCACGACGGCGCGATCGTTCTGGCGGGGGAAGAGGCGGCGCCGCCCTATCAGCGCCCGCCGCTGTCCAAGGCCTGGCTGAAGGGCGAGGCGGACCTGGAGGCGCTGCTGCTGCGCCCCGAAAGCTTCTATGCCGAGCAGGACATCGTGCTGCGAACCGGCGTGACGGCGACCGCCGTTGATCGCGCCGCGAAGACGGTGACGTTCGGCGACGGCGGCGTCGAGACCTATGACCTTCTGATCCTTGCGACCGGATCGACGGCGCGGCGCCTCGCCATTCCGGGCGCGGACCGTCCTGACCTGCTGGAGCTGCGCACCCTGGCGGACGCCGAGAGGCTGAAGGCGGCGCTGGGACCGGGCAAGCGGCTGGCGGTGGTCGGCGGCGGCTATGTGGGGCTGGAGGCGGCGGCCTCGGCCCGGGCGCTCGGCGCCGGGGCGGTGGTGATCGAGCGGATGGACCGGGTGCTGGCGCGGGTCGCGTCGGAGACCCTGTCGCGCTTCTTCACCGACTATCACCGCAGGCATGGGGTCGAGATCCTGACCTCGGCCGAAGTGACCGGATTCGAGGACGCAGGCGTGCGTCTGGCGTACGGGCGGCTGATCGAGGCCGATGCCGTGCTGGTCGGCGTCGGGGCCCTGGCCAATGAGGCGCTGGCGCGGGACGCGGGGCTGGCGTGTCTGAACGGGGTGGTGGTCGACGCCGAGGCCCGCACCTCGGACCCGTCGATCTTCGCCATCGGCGACGTGACCCATCGTCCGGTGCCGGTTCACGGCGGGGCGATGCACCGGCTGGAGAGCGTGCCCAATGCGCTGGAGCAGGCCAAGCAGGCCGCCTCGGCGATCACCGGCCGTCCGGCTCCGGCCCCGGAAGTCCCGTGGTTCTGGTCGGACCAGTATGACCTGAAGCTGCAGATCGCCGGCCTGCCGGGCGAGGCGGACCGGCAGGTGGTGCGTGGGGACGCAGCCGCGGGCGGGTTCGCGGTCTTCCATCTGGCCGGGGACCGGATCGTCTGCGCGGAGGCGGTCAACGCGCCGGCCGAGTTCATGGCCGGGCGGCTGATGATCGGAAAGCGGACGCCGGTGGATCCGGCGAAGCTGGCGGACCCGTCGGTGACGATGAAGGCGGTGGCGGCGGGCTGAGCCGTCAGGCGACCGCGGACGCGTCCGCCGCGGCGAAGGGACCGTCGAGACGGAGGATCAGGCCGTCGAGCGCGCAGGGGCGGCCGATCAGATAGCCCTGGGCCATGTCGCAGCCCATGCCGCGCAGGAGGGCGAGGGCGGTCGGCGTTTCGACCCCCTCTGCGGTGATCTTCAGGCCGAGGCCGTGAGCCAGATCGATGGTCGATTTGACGAGCAGGGCGTCACGACCGGACTGGTCCATGTCGACGACGAAGGTTTTGTCGATCTTCAGTTCGTCGGCCTGGATGCGCTTCAGATAGGTCAGGGAAGACAGGCCGGAGCCGTAGTCGTCGAGGGAGATCAGCACCCCGGCGGCCGACAGCCGGTCGATGACGCCCAGCGCCCGCTCGGGATCGTGCATGACCGCCGTCTCGGTGATTTCGAAACACAGGCGGGCGCCGGAGGCGGCGACCTGTTCCAGCGCGAAGTCGGCGAAGCTGTCGTCCGACAGCAACCGGCCCGAGATGTTGATGGAGACGATGACCTCGTGGCCGGCGGCCGCCATGGTCTTCTGGTCGAGGATGGCCTGGCGGACCACCCATTCGGTCAGGGGGCGGATATGGCCGGTCTCCTCGGCCATGCCGACGAAGAGTTCGGGCGGGACCGCGCCGCGCCGGGGATGGGTCCAGCGGGCGAGGGCCTCGACCCCTGTGATCCGCTCGGCCCGGAAATCGTATTTGGGCTGGTAGGCCAGCGAGAACTCGCCGTTGTCGAGGGCGGCCATCAACTCGGAGATCAGCGACAGGTTGCCGGACGGGTCGCCGTAGGCTTCCGGGTCGAAACCGGCGGCCGGAAGACGAAGGCGTCGGGCCCGCGCAATGGCGCTGGCGGCCCGGTCGACGGGAGAGGTCAGGTGGGCTTCGGCTTCGCCGCGGCGGGCGACGCCGGCGGTCAGGGCGATATCGACCGGAGCGCCGGAAATGTTGAAGGGGTCGTGCGCCGACTCCACCAGGGCGGCGGCGATCCTCAGGGCTTCGTCCTCGGTTTCGACGGCGACGACCAGACCCAGGACGGCGGCGCTGACCCGCGAGATCGAGGCGCCGGAGGTCAGGGCCAGACAGCGACCGACGGCCGTGACGAGATTGGCCATGGCGTCGTAGCCGATGGCGTCGCGGACCACCTCGAAACGGTCGATGCCGACGAGGATGACCCAGAGGCCGTGCTGCGACGCGGCCAGCCGTTCGAGGGCCAGGCGGTTGGGCAGGCCGGTCTCCTGATCGTGCAGGGCGATGTGGGTCAGGCGGCTTTCCCGATCGCGCAGGTCCCCGACCATGGTCCGGAAACCGATGACCAGAACGACCAGGGCGACCACGGCGAAGGACAGGCCGCCGATCACCGCCGCCTCATGCGGCTTCATGCCCTCGGTCAGCGGGTGGAGGAGCGGCAGGAGCAGGGCGGACACCAGAAGGGCCGCGCCGAACAGGCCGGCGCAGAGCAGGGCCAGCCTCGCCTGGAAGCGATCGAACCGCGGCAAGCGGGGCAGACCCTGCGGCGCCATCAGCGGGCCGTCGGGAGGGGTTGCGCGGGAGATGTGCGACGGCGCGGGCTGTCGACGTCGCCGCGCCCGATCCCGGTCGGCCAGCAGGGGCGCTCGAACCACGATCTCACAGCGGCAGGGTGCGCCAGACAGGTGAACTCCGGGTAAAGCGCGGTCCGGTTTCCGGGCGCGCCGGCGCCGGCGGGAGAAATGGGCGTCGAATTGTGAGAATGTGTCGCAAAAACGATTGCGGCGGGGAGAAAAAGTGATATTGCGAGCCGCTCGCATTCTCACCCTCCGTCCCGGACTTCCTCCCCATGACCCAACGCGCCGACGCGCTCCGCACGCTTCTCTTCGCCTCCAGCGCCGCCGGGATGCTGATGGCCGCCGCGCCGGCCATGGCGGGAGATCCGGTCGCCGGGCCGACCGACCCGGCGCAGGACCGGGAAGCGACCACCCTGGGCACGGTGACCGTGAACGGCCAGCGCGTGCGCCGTGAGCCGCAGTCGCCCGAGTTCGTCGCCCCGCTGGTCGACACCCCGCGCGCGGTGACCATCATTCCGCGCCAGATCATCGAACAGACGGCCGCGACCTCGCTGCAGGACATTCTGCGCACCTCGCCGGGCATCACCTTCGGGGCCGGTGAAGGCGGGCAGCCCCTGTCCGACCGCCCGTTCATCCGCGGCCAGTCGTCGGGCAACAACATCTTCGTGGACGGCGTCCGTGACACCGGCGGCCAGCAGCGCGAGGTCTTCAACCTGGAGCAGGTCGAGGTCATCAAGGGCGCGGACTCGGTCTATTCGGGCCGGGGGTCGGGCGGCGGCTCGATCAACCTGGGCTCCAAGGCGCCCCGTCTGCAGGACTTCAGCCGGTACGGCGTCGGACTGGGCACCGACGGCTATGTGCGCGGGACCATCGACCAGAACTGGCGGCTGGGCGACACCTCGGGCCTGCGCCTGAACCTGATGGCCGCCGAGGGCGACGTGCCGGGCCGCGACACTGTCGACTACGACAAGTGGGGCCTTGGGCTGTCCTATGCGATCGGGCTCGGCCAGGCGACCACCCTGACGGCCAGCTACTACCACCTGGATTCGAACCAGATGCCCGACTACGGCATCCCGTTGTTCACCAAGATCGGCACGCGCACGACCGATTCCGGCATTCTGGATGTCCCCTACAGCAGCTTCTACGGCCTGTCGGACCGGGACTATCTGAACAATACGGTCGACAGCTTCACCGTCGCGGTCGAACACCGGTTCAGCGACACCCTGCGCATCCGCAACGTGACCCGCTATTCGGAGACGCTGAACGACTACATCGTCACCAATCCCGGCGACGGCGGCGCGGCGCAGTTCGTGGACGGCGAATGGTGGATGAAGCGCGGGACCAAGACGCGCTGGAATCCGGTCGACACCCTGGCGAACGTCACCGACCTGACCGGCGAGTTCTCGACGGGCGCGCTCCGTCACAGCTTCAACGCCGGCCTGGAGCTGACGCGCGAGAAGAACCGCAACGCGGCCTATTCGACCTACACCACGGCCGGTTCGGCCTGCCCGGCGGGCTTCGTGCTGTCGGCGTCGGCGCTGGCCAGCCTCGGCGCCGGCGACTGCACCCGCGTCTATGCGCCGGACACCGGCGATTCATGGACGGGGGTGATCAACCGCGGTCCGGTCAGCGAGAGCACGACCGAGACGGTGGGCGTCTACGCCTTCGACAGCATCAATCTGACGGAGCGCCTGATCCTGAATCTGGGTCTGCGCTGGGACCGCTATTCGGTGGAGGGGCTGAGCCGCTCGGCCACGGCCACGGCCGGCGTCTATGGCGCGGTGACCGAGACCCCGACCCCGTCGGCGGACTGGGACTTCGTCAACTACCAGGTCGGCCTGGTCTACAAGCCGACCCGCGACACCAGCGTCTATGCGTCCTATTCGACCTCGTCGACGCCGCCGACCATCGCCGCCGGCGACCAGAACACCGCCCCGACCGCCGCCCAGGCCGTGCTCGATCCCGAAGAGACCACCAGCTACGAAGTCGGCGCCAAGGCGAGCCTGTTCCGTGACCAGCTGCAACTCAGCGCCGCCGTCTTCCGTCTGGAACGCAGGAACGCCGTGACCCAGTCCACGCCGGTCGTGGTGCAGGACGGCGAGGTGAGGGTGCAGGGTCTGGAGCTGGGCGTGTCGGGCAACATCACGCCGGAATGGCAGGTGTTCGGCGGCTACACCTGGATGGACTCCGAACTGGTGAAGGGCGCCCTGACGTCGGGCGGTCTGCCCAATCCGCTGAACGGCCAGCAACTGGCCAATACGCCGGAGCACGCGTTCAGCCTGTTCACCACCTATCGTGTGATGCCGAACCTGAGCGTGGGGGGCGGGGTCTACTATGTCTCCGACAGCTTCGGCGGAAACCAGGGCGGCGCCGGCGGCGGCACGAACCGGATCTATGCGCCGGAGTACACCCGCGTGGACCTGTTCGCGTCCTACGACATCAACGAGACGGCCTCGCTGCAGTTGAACATCCAGAACGCGGCCGATGAAGAGTACATCATCCGGACCAACGGCGTTCACCACGCCGATGTGGCCCCGGCCCGTCAGGCGATCCTGACGCTGAACCTGCGCTACTAGGCCGGACGATCCGGGACCGGTAGCGTGGAGCCCGGGGTTCAGGTGTCTTCCCTGATGACCTGACCCCGGGCCTTTCCGCGTCCGGAGACGGACGCCAACAGGAGGCGGCGATGCTGCTGCACATTCCGCAGGTCTTCACCAGGGCCGAGGTCGCCGCGCTGCGGACGACGCTGGACGGCGGCGCATGGGTGGACGGCAACGTCACCTCGGGCCACCAGTCGGCGACGGCCAAGGTGAACCGGCAGCTGCCCGAGGACTCGGAGGCGGCCCGGGAGGTCGGGGGGCTGATCCGGCAGGCGCTGGCCGCCAACCCGATGTTCGTGTCCGCCGCCCTGCCGCACACGATCTTCCCGCCCCTGTTCAACCGCTATGAGGGCGGGGAGCATTTCGGGGTGCACGTCGACAATGCGATCCGCCAGAGAGGCGACATCCGCATTCGCAGCGACCTGTCCTGCACCCTCTTCCTGTCCGAGCCCGAGGACTACGACGGCGGCGAGCTGATCATCGAGGAGATGTACGGCCCGCAGTCGGTGAAGCTGCCGGCGGGGGACCTGGTGCTGTACCCCTCCAAGAGCCTGCACCGGGTGACGCCGGTGACGCGGGGGGCGCGGGTGTCGAGCTTCTTCTGGCTGCAGAGTCTGGTCCGCGACGACGCCGACCGCGAGACCCTGTTCCGGCTGGATGTGGCGATCCAGCGGGTCAGTCTGGAGAAGGGGCCGAAGGATCAGGCCGTGCTGGAGCTGACCGCCGTCTATCACAACCTGATGCGCCGCTGGGCGGAGGTGTGAGGGGGCGGCTGGCCCGTGCGTTGGTGGCCGGACGGCAGGCGCCGTGCGGCGAAGTGATGAGTGGTTAGTGATCAGTGGGGGGGCGGGACCACGGCTGGTTCCAGATCGACAACAGCCCGTGACGCCGCGAACCACTAGGCACTAACCACTCATCACTTCCCCGCATTGACGTTCGCCGTCCGCGCTCGAACAGCTGATCAGTACACGTCCCGACGGTAGCGGCCGGTCTCGGTGAGGTTCAGCAGGGCCTCGGCGCCGATGACGGCTTCAAGCGCGTCGTGGACGCCCTTGGACATGCCTTCGAGGCTGCCGCAGACCATGATGGCGGCGCCGCGGGACAGCCAGTCCTTCAGCAGTTCCGCCTGCTCGGTCACAACCGCCTGCACATAGCGGCCGTCGCCGGCGTCGCGGGAGAAGACGCGGTCGAGGCGGGTGAGGAAGCCCGAGGCCTGCAGGGCCTCAAGCTCATCGTTCAGGAAGGCGTCGTGGGCGCGGGTGCGTTCGCCGAACATCAGCCAAGCCCCGCCGTGGGCCTGACCCTCGCGGGCCTTCAGATGGGCGCGCAGCCCCGCCAGACCCGTGCCGTTGCCGATCAGGATCAGGGGCGTGGCGGCGTCCGGGCCGTGGAAGCTGCGGTTGGTGCGGATGCGCAGGCCGACCTCGGCGCCCGGTTCCAGCTCGCGGGTCAGCCAGCCGGAAGCGAGGCCCGGCGCGCCGTCCGGACGGATCATGCGGCGGATGATGAACTCGGCGCGGCCGCTCGCGGGCAGGGAGGCGACGGAGTATTCGCGGCTGCCTTGCGCCGGATCAGGCAGGCCGATCTCGGCGATGTCGCCCGCGGCCCAGTGGGGCGTGTGATCGACGGGCTCGAAGGCCAGCAGATGGGCTTCGCCGCCGGGGCTGCCCGGGTTCAGCAGGCGACGCTCGACCAGCCGCCAGCGATCATAGGCGGGCGGGGTCCAGTCGGCCTGGACCGTCGAGCCGGTGATCAGCCCCAGCTGGTGTTGCCAGTGGCGGATCGCGCCGGTGTCGCCGTTGTCGACCTCGACGTGATCGAACAGGGGGCGGGCGCCGGACCGCTGCAGCCAGCTGTCCAGGGCGCGGCCGAAGCCGCAGTAGTCGGCATAGGTGCGGTCGCCCAGCGCCAGCAGGCCGTAGGTGAGGCCGGACAGGTCGGCGGGGGCCTTCATCACTGTGCGGACGAACCACGACATGCTGTCCGGCGGATCGCCCTCGCCGGTGGTGGAGGCGATGACGAGCAGGCGTCCGGCGGCCTTCAGCCCGGCCGGCTCGAGGTCGCCCAGCAGGGTGACGCGGGCCGGGGTTCCGGCGTCGGACAGGCTGCGGGCGGTCATCCACGCCAGGTCCTCGGCCAGGCCGGTCTGGCTGGCGAAGGCGACGAGGACGGCGTCGGCGTCCGCCGGCCCCGACAGGGCGGCGGCCTTGCGGGCGGCGGCGCGTCGGGCGAGGGCGCGGCCGACGACGACCGCGGCGACGCAGAGAAGCCAGAGGCCGACCGCGGCGGCGGCCCAGAGCAGGCGCACGGGATCGTGGGTCACGCGCCCTCTTCCAGCATGGCGGTGAAGGCGGGGGTGACGAACTCCGTCATTCCGCCGTCGGGATCCCGCACCACGAAGGCGGCGGCGATCTTCATTGCGGCGGCGTAGGCCGGACCCTCCGTCGGCCCCATGACGGTCAGGGCGGTGGCCATGGCGTCCGCCTGGAAGGCTGTGTCCGCCAGGACCGTGACCGAGGCCACGCCGTTGTCGATCGGGCGACCGGTGCGGCCGTCGAGGGTGTGGCTCCAGCGCTTGCCGTAGGTCACGAAGCTGCGGACCCAGTCGCCGGAGGTGGCGACGGCGAGGTCGAACAGGGCGGCGACCGTGCGCGGTCCCGGGGCGCCCGGGGCCTGCTGCAGCTCGACCCACCAGGGATGGCCGTCCGGCTTCACGCCGCGGCCGCGCAGCTCGCCGCCGATCTCGACCAGATGATGCCCGGAGCCGAGGGCGGCGAGGCGGTCGGAGACGCAGTCGACCGCATGGCCCTTGGCGAGGCCGGAGAGGTCGAGCCGGAGCCCGCCCGGCTGCTGCACCGCCCGATGGTCCCGGTTGAGGCGCAGGCGGCCCCAGCCGGAAACGGCGCGGGCGGCGGCGATCTCGTCCTCGTCCGGGATGGAGGGGCTGTCGCCGAAACCGGTCGGCGCGCGGGGGCCGGGCGGACCGAAACCCCACAGATCGACCAGGGCGCCGAGCGTCGGGTCGACGGCGCCGTCGGTGTCGTCGGCCATGTCCATGGCCCGGTTGAGCAGGGCCCAGAAGGGTTCGGACACGGCCCAGAAGCCTTCGGGGGCGGCGTTGAACCGGGCCAGTTCGGAGCGGCTGTCCCAATGGCTGAACAGGGCGACGACGGCCGCCAGCTCGGACTCGATGGCGGACTGGACGGCCGCGCGGTCGACCCCGAGCGGCGGGACCAGACGGACCGACCAGTCCGTGCCCATGGTCTGGCCGGCGAAGTCCCAGATCAGGTTGACCGGCGGCCGCGTCGGGGCGCGGCCGTGGGTCGGGATGAGCACGCGATTGTGCATCCGTGGCGCAGCATCGCCGCCCGCGGGAAGCGCGGGCGGCGTGCCGGGACGATCGGACGGGCCGTCGGACGGGGTCAGGGCAGGACTTCCAGCGCGCCGTTGTACTGGGCGTTGGAGGCCATCCGGCCGCCTTCCGCCGCGGTGCGGACCGAGGTGTTGATCCAGTACATGCCCGCGTCGGACCAGGTGACGGTGAAGGCGCCGTCGGCGTCGGTCGTGACGGTCATTTCCTCGGGGGCGTCGCGGTAGCGGGAGCCGCCGCGCGCGATGGTGACCTCCTGGTTGGCCAGGGGCTGACCGTCGCGGAGGAATTTGAAGGTGGCGGCCTCACCGGTGGCGAGGGCGTTCGGGTGGGTCACCGGGACCAGTTCGATGCCCTCGTTGGTCGGCGCCAGGGCGTGGGTCGAGGTCGCGCCGAGGGTTACGAAGGTCTCGATGCGGCTGTTGGAGCGGGTCGCCACGACGTCGGTCGCATCGGCCGGGATGGCGGCGGCCATTTCGGCCTCGGTGCCGCGCCAGCGCTTCTGCTCGCCGCCCTGGGTGTAGCTGACCATGACGCCGCCCATGACGTTGGCGACGCGGTAGGTGCCCTGCTGGGTCAGGTGCAGGTCGAAGGTCGAGCGATACCGGGCGCGGTTCATGTTCTCGGCCTGGACGGTCGTTCCGTCCGGGGCGGTGATGACCAGACCGCCCAGGTTCATGGCGGCGTGATCCGGAATGAAGACGCCGTTGGACATGCCGGCGTCGAAGCCGACCCAGGCTTCGGCCCCCGAGAGCGAGGTCGAGGTCGGGGCCAGCCACGCGCGGTGGGCCTGGGCCGACAGGGGCAGGGCGAGGGCGGCGAGGGCCGCGATGAGGGCGATGGACTTCTTCATGGACGGCTTCCTTTAGCGGGTGACGGCGACGGTGACGGCGCCCAGTTCGCGGGTTCCGGCGGCGCGGCCGGTGTTGGGCGCGCCCCAGCGGAAGGGCACGCGGACAGCCTCGCGTCCGCCGAGTTCACGGGCCGCCTCGACGACGATCACATAGTCGCCGGCGGGCAGATCGCGCAGACGGGCGGCAGGAACGCGAACGGTGTGGGCGCCGGGCGCCTTGGTGGCGCTGGAGACGCCGTCGGCGGGCAGGGTCAGGTTCTGGCCGCCCCGACGCCACCAGGTGCGGATGTCCTTCAGCCAGTCCTTGCCCTCGCGGACATTGGAGACCTCGTACCAGACGGCGAGGGTGCGCACGGCGGTGTTGTTCGGGCGCTCGATCCAGACCGCGACATAGGGGCGGTGGTAGGCGGCGACGTTCAGGGCCGGGACCTGGACGGTGACGTTGAGATCGGCGGCGAGGGCCGGGGTCGCGACGACGGCGGTCGCGGCGGCGGTCAGGGCGAGAGGAAGCTTACGCATGACAGGTCCGGGGGAGGCTTCAGTGAATGAACAGAAGGGCGATGACGACAGGGATCAGCAGGCCCAGGCCCAGCAGCGGCCAGGTCGAGGGGCGCTGCTTCGCGTGCATCCAGGTCAGGGCGAAGCCGGTGACGGCGAAGACGATGCAGGCGACGGCGAAGACGTCGATGAACCAGAACCAGACCTTGCCCGCGTTCCGGCCCTTGTGAAGGTCGTTGAGGTAGGCGATCCAGCCGCGCGTGGTGCGCTCCCGCGAGGCCTCGCCGGTGGCGCGGTCGATGGTCAGCCAGCCGTCGCCGCCGGGCTCGGCCAGGGCGACGTAGATTTCATCGACGGTGGTCTCGGTCGGGCGGCCGGCGATCTGGATATTGAAGGCGTCCCGGGCCCACCGGGCGACCGCGTCGGGAACCGGGTCGGTGGTCTCTTCCGGGAAGGCCGACAGGCGCTCCAGCAGGGGGGCGGGCAGGGTCGCCTCGACCGCGGTCGTCACCGGCTCGGCCGGGATGGAGGCGGCGTGGTTCAGGGTGATGCCTGTGATCGCGAACAGCATCAGGCCGATCAGGCTGACGGCCGCCGAAATCCAGTGCCACTGGTGCAACTGCTTCAGCCAGAACGAGCGGGCGCCGTTCAGGGCTTTCTTCGGCTTGGGAGCGGTCGCGGCGGCTTCGGTCACATTCGGCTAATGCCGAAATTGCGAACCGTTTGCAAGTCGCCGCGTGCGCCGTCTCAGCGCGACAGTCTGACGCCGACTGAAAGGGTGCGGGGCGGCGCGTAGCCGGCGACGCCGGTTCCGGTCTCGGACACCGCGATCTCCGCATCGAACAGGTTGGCGGCGCCGAGCCAGAGGGTGGTCGCGTCGTCGAGGCTCCAGTCGGCCCGCAGGTCGAGAGTTCCGCCCGCCTCCAGCACGCGGCTGTTCAGGTCGTCCTCGAACCGGTCGCTCTCCCAGCGGGCGTCGGCGGCGAGGGTGAGGCGGTCTGTGGCGCGCCAATCGAAGCCCGCGACGGCGCTGACCCGCGGAGCCTGGGCGGGGCGCAGGCCGGTCAGCTGGGGCGCGGCGGCCCCGCCGTCCACCTCGGCGTCGGTCAGCGACAGGGCGGCGCGCAGGGTCAGGCCGTCGGTGACGGTGAGGCGGCCGTCCAGCTCGAGCCCGACGGCCTCAATGGTTCCGGCGTTCCGGCGCTGGCGCAGGACGCCGCCCGCCGGGACGAAGCCCGCGCGCGGGAAGGTGGCCGGGCCCGAGCCTATGGTGACGTTGACGATGGCGTCGTCCAGCCGGGTCCAGAAGGCGGCGGCGGTCAGGGACGCCCGGTCGCCGGTCCAGCTCCAGCCGGCCTCGGCGCCGCTGACGGTTTCGGGCTCCAGGGCGGCGTTGGCCTCGGTCAGGTCGTTGCCGACGCGGAAGGGGCGGTGCAGCTCATTGAGGGTGGCCGGACGGAAGCCGGTGTAGCCCGCCACCCGCAAGGCCTGGCCATGGCCGATGTCGCGGCGGAGGCCGAGGCGGGCGCTGACCACCTCGCCGGAGCGGTCGGGGTCGGATTCGTCCAGGGTGACGGCGAGGGTCTGGTGATCACGCTCGAAGCGGCGGCCGCCGGTGTTCTCCCACCGATCGGCGCGAAGGCCGCCGGCGAGGAGCCAGGGACCGGTCGTCCAGGAGCCCTCGGCATAGGCGCCGATGACCGAGGTCTCGCCGCCCGCGATGCGGTCGCGGGTGAACTGGCCTCCCATGTAGCGGAACATCTCGTGCGTCTCGCCGTCCGCGAAGCGGGCGTCGACGCCGAGCTCCCATTCGACCCGGCTGACGCCGCTGACGAGAACGCGACGCAGGGCGGCGTTGACGCCCCAACCGACGGCCGGGGTCTCGAACTGGTTGTTGGCCGGCGTGGTCGTGGCGCGGTCTGCGGCGACGGCGACAGAGGTGTTGGCCAGATCGCTTTCACGCCGCCAGATCTGCAGCCGCCAGCCGGGACGGCCGGCGTCCGGCTGGACCGCGGCGGTGGCGGACAGGGCGTTGCCCGAGGCGGTCGAGCGCGCGCCGGCGAGGCCGGAACCGCGATCCTCCTCGAAGGCCGAGGCGCGCAGGGAGACGGTGGCGGGGCCGACGGGCAGGTCGGCGCGGACGGCGTGGCCCAGAAGCCGATCCAGCCCGACGTTCTCCTGGACGCCATTCG